>JBOGWW010000166.1:0-5075 GCA_050693655.1 Actinomycetota bacterium
CGATTGAGCACGATCAATACCTCGCTTCCCTTGTCCGGGACGGGCAAGCGGATCTCGAGTCGATTCCACATCTCGAGCGTGCGGTTGGCGGCGCGCAGGGAGGGAACGTCCGGGGTCGCGACCATCAGGACCCGATCCGCCATGTCTATGGCCACCGCGTTGGCCTCGGTCACGACGGACCCGACATCGACGATGACGACGTCGAAGTTCGATTTCAACGCCCCGAGGATCCTGCGCGCCGCGGGTGCCGTGACGTCCTCCTCTTGTTCACCGTCCTGCGGAGCAAGTAATACCCGCAAGCCCGACTCGTGAACGTAAAGCGCGTCTTCGAGCACGCGCGCCGAAAGCTCGTGCGCGACGTCCAGGAGATCGAACACGCTCCGGCGGTGACTGAGGTCGAGCAGGATCCCGATGTCCCCTGACTGCAAATCGAAGTCCGCGAGGCAGACCGACCTGCCACGTCCGCCGGCGGCCGTCAGGGCCAGGTGCAGGGCCACGGTCGAGCATCCGGCACCACCCTTGGCCCCCGAAACCGCTACGAGCTGACCGCCGATGCCCAGGCTCATGGTGCTCGCGGCCTCTCCGCGCGCGCGTTCGCGCAGCTGCTGGGTCCATGCGCCGGCCGCCTTGACACCCTGCAACTCCTCGAAGCTCAGGGGCGTCGCAAGCACGTCGCGCGCTCCGGCTTGGAGGGCGGCGCGCAGTATCTCGGGCGTGCGTTCGCGCACCACGAGCACGATGCTGACCTGGGGATAACGCTGCCCCACCTCGCGCGCCAGGTCCATGACCGGGAGCGGACCGATGTCCTCGTGCAGCACGACCACATCGATCTCCACCGAGGCGAGCGTCGACATGACGTCTCCGGCCTGCCCCACCGCGCCGACGACCGCGAGATCGCCGTCCTCGGCCATGAGGTCGGCGGCCTGACCGGCCAGTGACGATTCGCCTATGCCGAGCAAGATCTTGTAGCTCAACTCCGCTTCCTTCCCGCTGCGCCGCGCGCGCCGCGTCTCAGCTTCTCGTCGCCGCTCCGCGGCAACGCCGGGTGATACGCACGACCGTCGAGACGGTGTCTCATTCCGGCCCTCCCCCGAAGGTCAGGCCGGGGGGCAGCGAGCATTCCCCCGGGCTGGGCACCCTGGCCCCAATCGATCCGACGGGGCCGGTGTCCTCGCCGGTGTCGGCCGTCGCCCCCCGGACCGCCAGGCGAACCTCCTGGGCGAAGCTCTCGGCGTAGACGAGCTGAACCCCCAGTTCCGGCGGGAGAGCGAAGGTCACCGGGATTACGGTGGACACGTCGGTCGTGCCGGTATCCGCGGCATCCGGGTCGGGACGCTCGCCCCCCACATCGAGGATGGTCACGTCGCTCATGAGCAGCATGGAGCAATCCTCGGTCGCGACGTCGCTCTCGTCTCCACCGCCGGGAAAGCTCGCGTAGATGTCCACCTTGGAACCGGGAAAGATCTGGCCGATAACGCCCGTAACCGCGTCCACGGCGATCGCGAGCTCCTGTTCGCCTTCCTTCAAGGCCGGCAGGGGACGCAGGATGCCCTCCTGCAGGATCGTCCCCTCGGGCAGATCGGTCGAGGGCACCAGGTTGCCGTCCAAGAGCTCCTGCTCGCTTATCGCTCCTCGAGGCACGTACTTCTCCGGGACCTCGACCTGCTCGATCGAATCGACCGGCAGCGGTTGAAAGGCGGTGGCCTCGGTGTTGAGTTGAAGCACCATCTGCTTGGGACCGACCTCGCGCCGCACCTCTGCCACGTAGCTGGAGACCGAAAAGAAGACCGCGATCGCGCCGATCACGGCCAGAGCCAGCAGCAGGGCCCCGCGGCGCTGGCGTGGGTTCATGCCGCGCCTCCGACCAGCGCGTTCTGCGCGGCGTCCAGCCCGCAAAAGGGACAGTGCCGGGCGGCGATCGCCTCCCCGCACCAGCGGCAAAGAAAGGGCGAGAGGCCGTGCGTGATCTTGCGCGCGGTGACCGGAACGTCGACGGGATAGGCGACGGCCTCCACGAGCCTCGTGGTCCCCCACCAGCGCGGGCCGAGGGGCGTCGCGTCGAAGCGAGCAGTGGGGGGCATCCCGAGGCCGGGCAGGACGATCTCTTCCAGCCAGCTCACGTCGCCGCCGTCGCGCGCCGCCGTGGCGAGCATCATCGGCCTGAAGGTCGTCGGCAGCGAGACCGTCCGATCCTTCTTGCGCAGGGTCTTCACCGAGGGCTCGGGCCAGAAGGAGACCCCGAAGGCGCTGGCCGGGGACATCGACGCCACGTGCTGGGCCAGGCTCGGCGAGGGATGGTCGAGTTTCGAGACGCTGCCGAGCCAGGCCAGGACGAGCAATTCCCCCTCGAGGTTCGGGAGAGCCGCGCACAACAGGCCGGGGGCCTTTATGTAGGGGGTGACCGCGGCGGCCAGCGAAGCGAGCGCCGCACCGGCGAGAGGTGGGAGCCTCGTTCCGTAGGTCGCCACCCGGCGCGTGTTCAGAGCGGTTCGCACGGTTTCGAGCCGCGCCAGCGAGGGCTCGGCGGCGTATTCGGGGTAGACGGCGACGACGTGGCCGCGCGCGCGGACGGCTTCGCGCACGGTGTCGACGAGGCGTTCGAGGTCGTGGGGCGCGGGCTGATGCGAGAAGGCGGGAACCGTGCCTCCGCCCGAGACGAAGGCCTCGGTCTTGAAGCCCATTGCGATGATCGCCGTCATTACGCCGCCCTCGGCCCGGCCTCGTCCTCTCGCCCCGCCGGCCCTGCTCTCGTGGCCCAACTGCGTCCCGCTGTCATTCATTGACGCGCGGTGCCCGTTGTAAACCATTTCTTTCCACTTTGCGCCGCCCACGGGGCCGGCTCAAGATACACCTGGATTATCCATGTTCGTGGTCGTTTGGAAACCCTTGGTGCTGAATGTCCCGCGGGCCGGTGCCGTCCGCGGCAAGCATCGGGCAGCGACAAGGGAAAATCCCGTTTCGGAGGCCCGCAGCTGCACTGGGCCGGCGACCCCTCGGAGCGCGCTAACCTCTGTGCCACCGGACTTTCACAAAGGGGGGCGCGAAATGGCCGAGAAGGACGTCGAGAAGACTATTGAGGCGTTGCTCGAGGAGCGCCGCCTCTTCGAACCACCGAAGGACTTCGCGGAACAGGCGAACCTGAGCGATCCCTCCGTATACGAGCAGGCGAGCAACGATCCCGACGGGTGGTGGGCCTCTCAAGCCGAACGGCTCGATTGGTTCGAGAAATGGGACACGGTCCTCGAGTGGGAGGCGCCGCACCACAAGTGGTTCTTGGGCGGAAGGCTGAACGCCGCGCACAACTGCGTCGACCGGCACGCGTCCTCGGTACCCGAGCGGGTCGCCTACCACTGGGTCGGAGAACCCGAGGGCGAGTCGCGCACGCTCACCTACAAGGACCTCCACGAAGAGGTCTGCCGGCTGGCCAACGTCCTCAAGGACCTGGGCGTCCGTAAGGGCGACCGCGTCGCCATCTACATGCCGATGATCCCCGAGCTCCCCGCTGCGATGCTGGCCTGCGCCCGTCTCGGCGCCCCTCATTCGGTAGTGTTCGGAGGCTTTTCGGCGGACTCCCTGCGCGACCGCATCAACGACGCGGAATGCAGGGTCCTGATCACGGCGGACGGGGGCTACCGCCGCGGCCAGGTGGTGGAGCTCAAGAAGGCTGCGGACGAAGCTCTCGAGGACACCCCGTCCATCGAGAAGGTCCTGATGGTGCGACGCACCGGTGACGACGTGAACCTCGTCGAGGGGCGCGATGTGATCTACAACGAGGTCGTGCCCACGGCCTCCACCGAGTGCGAGGCCGAGTCCATGGACGCCGAGGACATGCTCTACGTGCTCTACACCTCGGGCACGACCGGGAAGCCGAAGGGCATCGTCCACACGACCGGCGGCTACATGACGGGCGTGTCCTCGACCCACCGAGCCGTCTTCGACATCAAACCCGAAACCGACATCTACTGGTGCGCCGCCGACATCGGCTGGGTCACCGGTCACAGCTACATCGTCTACGGCCCCCTCGCCAACGGATGTACGTCGATCCTCTACGAGGGCGCGCCGGACTGGCCGGACAAGGATCGCTGGTGGAGCATCATCGAGGAGTACCGGGTCTCGATCCTCTACTGCGCACCGACCGCGATCCGAACCTTCATGAAGTGGGGCACCGACTACCCCGGCAAGCACGACCTCTCGTCCCTGCGTCTGCTCGGCACCGTCGGCGAGCCCATCAACCCCGAAGCCTGGGTCTGGTACCAGGAGTTCATCGGCGCCGGCAAGACCCCCGTGGTCGACACCTGGTGGCAGACCGAGACCGGCGCCATCGGCATCACTCCCCTGCCGGGCGTCACCGCGCTCAAGCCCGGGAGCGCGACCAAGCCCTATCCGGGTGTGGTCGCCGATGTCGTGGACGAGAAGGGCAACTCGGTCGGGCGCGGCGGGGGCGGTTATCTGGTTCTCAAGCGCCCGTTCCCCGCGATGCTCCGCACCATCTTCGGAGACGACGAGCGCTACCGGGAGACCTACTTCTCCCGCTTCGGCGACGAGGTCTATTTCCCGGGTGACGGCTGCAAGCTCGACGATGACGGTTACTTCTGGTTGCTCGGTCGCGTCGACGACGTCATGAACATCGCCGGGCACCGGATATCGACCTACGAAGTCGAGAGCGCGCTGGTTGACCACCAAGCCGTGGCCGAGGCCGCGGTGGTCGGCCGCAAGGACCCGCGCGAGGGCGAGGCGATCGTCGCGTTCGTCACACCCAAGTCCGGGATCGAGGGCAACGACGACCTCGCTAAGGAGCTGCGCGCTCACGTGGCGAGCGTCATCGGAAAGATCGCCCGGCCGCAGTCGCTCATCTTCACCGACGACCTTCCCAAGACCCGCTCCGGCAAGATCATGCGCCGGTTGTTGCGGGACGTGGCCGAGGAGCGCGAGCTGGGTGACGTCACCACTCTGTTGAACGCGCCCGTCTTGGAAGAGATAAAGGCCAAAGCCGCCCGGGGTGCCGGCAACGAGTAGTAGCGGAGGGGGATCGGATACAAGCGGATAGCGAAGCGGAGACCGGGAGTGGTCTGAGG
>JBOGWW010000167.1:0-3576 GCA_050693655.1 Actinomycetota bacterium
GCCCAGAGCCCCGGAGGAACCGACAGTGCAGCTGCCAACTCAAAAGCGTCTGATGCTCTTCTCGGGGACGGCCAACGTCGCCCTGGCCCAAGAGGTGGCCAAGTGCCTCGGGATGAAGCTCGGGACCGTCGAGATCTCGACCTTCGCAAGCTCCGAGACCTACGTTCGCTTTGCCGAATCGGTCCGCGGCATCGATGCGTTCGTCATCCAGTCGATGTACGACCCGGTGGACCACAACGTGATGCAGCAGATGATCATGATCGATGCACTAAAGCGAGGCTCCGCGAAGCGGATCACCGCCGTCTGTCCGTTCTATCCGTACTCGCGTCAGGATCGAAAAGCGCGCGGGCGTGAGCCCATCACGGCCAAGCTCATGGCGGACTTCTTCGAGGCGGCGGGGGCCGACCGGGTGATCGCCGTCGACCTGCACACGGGACAGATCCAGGGATTCTTCGACGTACCCTTCGATCACCTGACCGCACTGCCGATTCTCGCAGAGCATTTCAGCGACTTGGTGGTCGACGACGAGGTAATGATCATTTCGCCCGACGCCGGCGGTGGTGGCTGGGCCGACAAATGGTCGGACCATCTTTCCGAGTTCCATGGGATCAGCAGCCAGGTCGGCTTCCTGCACAAGAAACGCCGCAAGGACGCACGCAACGTGACCGAGACGCTCGCCGTGGTCGGCGAGGTCAAGGACAAGATCTGCATCGTGGTCGACGACATGATCGACACCGGTGGAACCCTGACGAGCGGGGTCGAGGCCCTGCTCGAATCGGGGGCCAAGGAGGTCTATGCCGCGGCCACGCACGCCGTACTCAGCGAGCCCGCCGTCGATCGCATAAAGAACTCTCAGCTGCAACAGCTCGTGGTCACGAACACGCTGCCGATAGACGACGACAAACAGATGGACAAGCTCGTCGTGCTGTCCATCGCGCCCACGATCGCCAGCACCATCAAGGCGGTCTTCGAGGAGGGCTCGGTGTCCGAGTTATTCCACGGTGAGAACCAGCCCTGAACCCCCGCCGCACCGGCTCGCGACCGTTCGCCCGGCGCGTTCTGGAAAGGGCCCGACAAGGGCTTATGGCATAATCGGCGATTGCTCCGGCTGCGCTCGCCTTCGCCGGAGCCATCCCGACTCGAACAACCTAGCGACATCCGACTTGGAGGACCCCGATGGCTGAGGTCAAGCTGGCAGCTAAGAAAAGAGACGCGACGGGCAAGGGTCCCGCCCGCCAGACCCGCAGGGAGGGTCGCGTGCCCGCAACCCTCTACGGCCGAGGCGTGAAGCCCCAGTCGATCGACGTGAACAGGCGCGATCTCATAACGGCGTTTCATACCGACGCCGGCATGAACGTGCTGCTCGAGCTGAGGATAGACGGAGGCACGACTCTCGCCATCGCCCGCGAGCTCCAGCGCGATCCGGTCAAGGGCACCCTTCTGCATGCGGACTTCGTTGCGGTTGACCGTACGCAGAAGATCGAGGTCGAGGTCCCCCTGCACCTGGTCGGTGAGTCCGTCGGAGTGAAGTCCGGCGGAGTACTCGAGCAGCCGCACTTCACCCTTCATGTCCGTTGCACCGTGACGGACGTGCCCGACGGTATCGACGCAGACATCTCCGCCTTGGAGATCGGTGACGCGCTGCGCGTTGCGGATCTGCCGCCGGTCGCCAACTACACGATCCTCAACGACCCCGACGAACCCCTGGCAATCGTTGCGGCCCCGATCTCCGAGGAGGAGCTCGAGGCGATGGAGGCCGAGGCGGGCGTCGAGCAGGAGGCTCCGGAGATGGTCGGCGAAGAGGCCGAGGAGGGCGAAGCGCCGCCGGAGGCCGAAGAGGCTCCACCCGCGGAGGAACCCGCCACCGAAGAGTAGGAGAGCAAGAGCCGGCGACCTCATGCACATCTTCCGTCGCTCGCGCGCCGAATCGGATGGTCGTCTGGTCGTTGCCGGTCTCGGCAACCCGGGGGAACGCTACGCGGGCACCCGACACAACGCGGGGGCAATGGTCATCGACGAGCTCCTCAGGCGAACGGGCTCCAAGCTGAAGTCACATAGGAGCAGCTGCCTGATCGCCGAGGTCGTGCTTGCACAGCGCAAAGTCACGCTGGCACGCACCACGTCCTACATGAACGAGTCGGGCCGGCCGCTGGGCCAGCTCATGAGGTTCTACAAGGTGGAGCCGTCGGATCTCGTAGTCGTTCACGACGAGATCGACCTCCCCTTCGGGCGGGTACGGCTCAAGTTCGGTGGCGGCACCGCGGGGCACAACGGACTCAGGTCGGTCGTGAGTCACCTCGGCACGAAGGACTTCGTCCGGGTGCGTCTGGGGGTGGGCCGGCCGCGCGGCAACAAGGAGGCGGTGGGTCACGTGCTGGACGGCTTCAGTGCCGCCGAGCGCAAGGAACTCCCCTTTCTGATAGCCGAGGGGGCCGATGCGGTGGAGCGGATCGCCGAGGTCGAAATAGAGCGGGCGATGAACGAGATCAACACCCGAGCCGACTAACGACCCTGCTTCTGGGGAGGCGAAGGGGGCGGCGGGATGGCCATTGGGGCCGCTCCCTGTTCTCTTGTGTTGGTTTCAAACCGAAAACCGGCATCGAAGGGGGAAGTTGATGGGGCGTTCCGGTGAATCCGCCCGCTCCCGGTTCTCTTGTGCCCGGCGAGAGCACCCTCGGGAGATCTAGCCCCGCCGGGCGAAGGATTTGCTCCACAGAGTGCGCCGGGGCCCACTCGTTCGACCAAAAACCACCGTCAGCGTCGTCGGCGGTCGAAAGAGTGCGGCGAGCGGGCCTTTGGCCCGGCGAGACCGACGGTAGCCGGGCGCGCGGATCCGAAGCGCCGCCCGGCCTCCCCCTCGACGCTGGCTTTGGACCCCACGCGTAGGCACAGTGGCCCGAAAGGGTTCCCATGCACCCGGGGTAGTTTCTAGCGATGCGGACGCGACTTCTTCTGGTGGTCTTGCTGCTCGCCGGCGCCTGCAGCGCGGGCGAGGCGACCGAGTACTCCGGCGCGCAGGGCACGAGTCCCTCGCCGTCGCCCACGACGACGCCCGAGCCTCCCGGCGAACCCAAGCCCTTCGCCCCGGCGCCGAATACGCGTCTCGCGCGCAAGCCCGGCGTTCTCGCGGCCCAGCTTACGAAGGTCGACCACGCGCTCAAGCAATCGGTGCGGGAGTGGCGGCGGTCCGGGGAAGCCCGGCCCCCGAGAGTCGTGGGGCTCCAGGCGCTCTACCAGCAGCGCGTGCTTCGGCTGATGGCGCGCCGGAACCGACTCGGCAATCAGACGTTGAGGCGACTCGATGGCCTGCTAAAGCGCTCGGCGAGCACGATCGTCGATGCCCACCGAGGCCTGCGGGGGTTGGTGCAACCTCTGCCGGCGAACTTCACCTTCCCCACGGGCCGGGCGAAACCGGCCGCCACGCTGCTGACCCACTACAGAAAAGCGCAGAGACGCTTCGGCGTCGACTGGCGGGTGCTGGCCGCCGTCAACTACATCGAGACCAAGTTCGGCAAGGTCAAGGCGACCAGTTCTGCGGGAGCGAGTGGACCGATGCAGTTCATGCCGGCGACCTGG
>JBOGWW010000168.1:0-2650 GCA_050693655.1 Actinomycetota bacterium
CGCTGGGGCTGTGGGCCGGGGCCGACCTCATCGACATGGAGTTCGTCCAGTTCCACCCCACGGGGATGGTCTGGCCCCCCTCGGTTATGGGCATCCTCGTGACCGAGGGCGTGCGCGGTGACGGAGGCATCCTCCGCAACGCGTCCGGTGAGCGCTTCATGTTCCGCTACATCCCGGAGATGTTCCGGGCGGAGACGGCCGAGACCGAGGAGGAGGCGGATAGCTGGTACATCGACCGCAAGGCCGCTCGCCGTCCCGCCGACCTCCTGCCCAGGGACGAGGTCGCGCGCGCGATCGTCGCCGAGATCAAGGAGGGCCGCGGCACGCCGCACGGTGGGGTCTACCTCGACATCGCCTCCCGCCGGGACTCCGAGTACATCACTCGCCGGCTGCCCGGCATGTACCACCAGTTCAAGGAGCTGGCGGATGTCGACATCACCAAGGAGCCGATGGAGATCGGTCCCACCTGCCACTACATGATGGGAGGCCTGAAGGTGGATGCGGAAACCGCCGCCACCGTGCCCGGGCTGTTCGCCGCCGGCGAGGTTGCCGGGGGGATGCACGGCGCCAACCGGCTGGGGGGGAACTCCCTCTCGGACCTGCTCGTGTTCGGGCGACGGGCGGGTCGGTCGGCCGCCGAGTACGCCCGCGCGATCGACGTACGACCCGCGGCCGCCTCCGATCAGGCTCAAGAGGTCGCCCGAGATGCGCTCGAGCCCTTCGAGCGGTCCGTCGGCGAGAACCCCTACCTCCTCCAGCAGGAGCTTCAGGACACCATGCAGACGCTCGTGGGGATCATTCGAACCGAAGAGGAGCTTCGGAAGGGCGTCGAGGTGCTCGGGGAGCTGAAGGAGCGCGCCGGAAGGGTCGCGACCGAGGGCAACCGTCTGTACAACCCGGGATGGCACCTCGCGCTCGATCTTCGGTCGCTGCTTGCGACCTCCGAGGCCATCGCGGTCGCGGCCCTCGAGCGCAAGGAGAGCCGGGGTGCCCAGACTCGAGAGGACTACCCGCAGACGGATCCCGAGCTCGGCAGGGTCAACATCGTGGTCCGCATGAAGGACGGCGAGCCGTACGTCGACCGGACCCCTCTCGAGCCGTTGCCACAGCACCTGCGCGCGCTCGTGGAGGACCAGCGGTGATGGGCGATCCTTCCACCGTCACGATGAGGATCTGGCGCGGCGACGCGACCGGTGGCGGCTTCGAAGATCACGACGTGGAGGTCTCCTCCGGGGAAGTGGTGCTCGACGTCCTCCACCGCGTCCAGGCCACCCAGGCCCCCGACCTCGCCATCCGCTGGAACTGCAAAGCGGGGCGGTGCGGCTCCTGCAGCGCCGAGGTCAACGGCATGCCCCGGCTCACCTGCATGACGCGCATGAGCATCTTCGAGCCCAACGAGCCGATTACGGTCGCCCCCATGAGGACGTTCCCGATCATCAAGGACCTCGTCACCGACGTCTCGTTCAACTACGAGATGGCGAAACGAGTCCCCCCCTTCCAGGCGAGACCGAAGCCGGACGAGGGCCACCGGATGTTTCAGGAGGACATCGAGCGGGTGCAGGAGTTCCGGAAGTGCATCGAATGCTTCCTGTGCCAAAACGTCTGCCACGTGATCCGCGATCACGACGAGAACAAGCCCAGCTTCGCCGGACCCCGGATGTTCATCCGGTACGCGGAGCTCGAAATGCACCCGCTCGATACCGGCGACCGCCGGGATCTGCTTCAGGAGCAGATGGGACTGGGCCTGTGCAACATCACCAAGTGCTGCAGCGAGGTCTGCCCCGAGGACATCCACATCACCGACAACGCCATCATCCCGCTCAAGGAGCGGGTGGTCGATCGCAAGTACGACCCGGTCGCCTGGCTCGCCAAGAAGATCAAGCCCCGCAGGGCGACGGACACCGAATGACCGTCCGCCTGAAGGTCCTGCGCTTCGATCCCTCCCGGGACAAGACGCCCTGGTGGGGGGAGTACGAGGCGGACGTCGAGCCGACCGAGCGGGTGCTCGATGCCCTTCACTACGTCAAGTGGTACGTGGAATCCTCCCTTGCGCTGCGTCGCTCCTGCGCACACGGCATCTGCGGCTCCGACGCCATGCTCATCAACGGGGTGAACCTGCTCGCCTGCAAGGTCTTGATTCGCGACCTCAAACAACCCATCGTCGTCGAGCCCATCCGCGGCCTGCCGGTGATCCGAGACCTCGTCGTCGACATGGAGCCTTTCTTCGCGGGCTACAAAGAGGTAAAGCCCTGGCTCATCGTCGACGAGGACGCCAAGGAACCGCCGCGCGAACGCATTCAGAGTCCCGCGGAGCGGGAGCGCTACGACGACACCACCAAATGCATCCTGTGTGCGGCCTGCACGACCGCATGTCCCATCTACTGGGCGGACGGCAACTACGTCGGGCCTGCGGCGATCGTCAATGCCCACCGTTTCATCTTCGACTCGCGCGACACGGGTGGCAGGGAGCGACTCGAGATCCTGTCCGGAAAGGGCGGTGCCTTCAAGTGCCGCACGGCCTTCAACTGCACGGACGCCTGCCCCCGGGGGATCAAGGTGACGCTCGCCATCCAAGAAGTGAAGCGCGCCGCCCTCTACGACTCGCTCTAGGTGGGCGGTGTTTTTCTCGCCCTCGGTGCTCGCGATCCGA
>JBOGWW010000169.1:0-4863 GCA_050693655.1 Actinomycetota bacterium
CCTTTCCCACTGAGGTGCCCGAAACACGCGCGACCGCGAAGGCGTCTTCGAGGCAGGGCGACAGGGTCGCCACGCCGAACCCCCCGAGCTTCACGATGCGGCCGTAGGCGTGTATCAGCGAGCGCGCCTCCGGGCGGCTGAGTTCGTCGGGCCGGAGCTTGGCGTTCGCCCGCTCGATCAGAGCCAGGGCATCTGCGATGTCCTGCTGCGCGGTCCTGGTGTCGTGGACGGTCATGGTGTCCATCGATTCATCATGACGCGGGTGTGTGACAGGTCTCCTTCTTCCTGAAGATCGGAGGAAGGAGACCGCCTTGTCCGATCGTTCGACGTTCGACTGGAGCTGGAGGGCTTTGAAGTCACCTTTACCGTTGTTGCGGATGGTGCGCTCGAAGCGGGGAGGGGTCAACACCCCTTCCCGCCGTCGCGCGGAAGGATTTGGTTCCCGAGGCGGTACTCTGGGTGTTCCCCCTTGACGAGCGGTACTTGCGTCATTTTCCGAGATTCGAGGTGTTTCCAGTGGAACCAGGAGAGCAGATTTGGCAGGGCAGGATAGGTAAGACGCCCTTACGGGTCGGCGTCTCGCATGCCGAGCGGATCGTGGCCGAGTGGGACTCGCCCACGGGCCCCCGCCACAAGATCTCCTCCTCGGTCGCCGAGTTCGAGCGCAGCGTGCTCTTCCAGCTCCTGCTGAACGCCGGCGAGACCGACGACTCCTCGACCAAGGAGGTCGTCGAGGCCATCGAGCAGGCCCAAGCCCAGAGGCCGGCGCCACCCTCGGCCCCCAAGCGGAGGAAGAGCGCCAAGGCCAAGTTCCACCGTCGCTCCCGCAGGGCCCCCCGGCGGCGCTAGACGCCCGGAGGCGGCTGATACCTGAGGCCCACCCCCGTTTCCTGCCTAAACGCGCGGTCCCCGGCTCCGGAATACGAGGCAGAAATGAGTGTTTCTGCGTATGGAGTCAACCACGGCTGGTGCCGAAGATGAGTTAACAGTCGGGATGGACCGCACGAGGGAGCGGCACGATGGGCAGACGACAGGTCATGGCTACCAAGCGCAGCGCCGGCAGACGGGACGACGAGTTGAGGGCGGCTCACAAGGAAGCCTTCGACAAGATCCTGGAGGCTCGCTCGACGCACGGGTACCAAGACACGGTCCACCAAGCGGTCACCGAACTGATCGAGGCTTGCGAGAACTACGTCGCTCGCCACTAACTTCATCCCCCTCCCAACGGCCCCGTAACCCCCCTTACGGGGCCGTCTCTTTTCTCCGGCGATTCCCCAAGCGGCAAACTCACCGGTTCGCCGCCCCCGCGGTTCGCGTGGATACTTCGCCTCGTGGACCAAACGAGGGTCATCGAGGTCAACTCCCAGAAGGCGCGCCTGCTGGAGCAGGGGACGGGTGAGGCCGTCGTGGTGCTCCACGGCTGGGGCGGGCGAATCGAATCCATGGCGCCGGTGATCTCGTGTCTTTCTCGCTCGGCGCGCGTCGTGGCCCTGGATCTTCCCGGCTTCGGCGAATCGCCCACGCCGAGCGGTGTATGGGGGACCCCCGACTACGCCGAGTTCGTGCGCGACGTCCTGGGAACGCTCCGCATCGACGGCGCGGCGTTCGTGGGCCATTCCTTCGGCGCCAAGACCTCCCTGTACCTCGCGGCGACCCATCGCGACCTCGTTCGGAAACTGGTCGCCCAGGGAGCCTCGGGTCTGCGCAGCGCACCCTCGATGAAAGCGCGCCTCAAGCGCACCCTGAGCAAGGCGGCGCGGTTCGCCGGCGCCCTCGGCCCCCCGGGGCGGGCCTTGCGCCGGGCGGTCTACGACCGGATCGCTTCGCAGGACTACAGGGACGCGGGCGACATGCGTCCGATCTTCGTCAAGATCGTGAACGAGGACATCGGTCACCTGCTTCCGAGCATCACCGCGCCCTCGCTGCTCGTTTGGGGCACGGAGGACGACGCGGCCCCGCTGGCGCACGGCAAGCGCATGGAGCGGCTGATCCCCGACGCCGGCCTGGTTACGTTCGAGGGGGCCGGGCATTTCGCCTACCTCGACGAGCCCGATCGCTTCTGCACCATCGTGCGGCACTTCTTGGAAGCGGGGGATTGATGGGAGGGCAGGTCGACCTACCGGATCCGTTTTACGGCTACTCGCTGCTGCTGAACCTCCTCATCTACCTCGGGCTCCCGCTGTTCGGGGTGCTGCAGTTCTTCCGGCTGCGACGTGCGCTCCACGTATTTCAGCTCGAGGGATACAAGCGATCCAACTTCTTGCGCTGGGCGGGCGAACATCGCGGCCGGGCCCTGTGGTTGCGCGCAGCGCCCGTGAAGAAGCCGCTGGCGATGACGGGCCGTGCGTGGCGCATCCTGGTCCTCGGCATCTCCCTGTCGGTCCTGGCCGTTTTCGGAGCGTGGGTAGGCGCGCACCTCTGGCTGGGGGGATGGCCCACGGACGTCATCGCTTACGCGCTCGCGGCGGGCCTGGTCTTCTACTTCTCGAGTCAGCTGTTGGCTCTCGCCGACGGGCTGCTCACGCCCGTCCAAAGGGCCGTCAACGATCGCTACGCGCGTCGCGCCCGCAACAAACTGGACGAGATCAAGCCGGTCGTGGTCGGGGTCACCGGGTCGTACGGCAAGACGTCGACGAAGTTCGTCATCGAGAAGCTGGTGGCGCCCGAGGGCGAGGTGCTGGCCACGCCGGGCTCCTTCAACACCACGATGGGCGTGGTCCGAAGCGTCAACGAGAACCTCACCGGCACGCACAGGTACTTCGTCGTCGAGATGGGGGCCAAGCAACGCGGAGACATCGCGGAGATCGTGGCCTTCACTCGCCCGCACATCGCCGTGTTGACGGCCATCGGCCCGGCTCACCTCGAGAGCTTTGGATCACTCGACAACGTTCGCAAGGCGAAGTACGAGATCGTGGCGGGGCTCGATGCCGACGGCGTGGCGGTCATGAACACCGACGACGCCGAGGTGCGCGCCTTCGCCGACGATTTTCAGAGAGTGAAGGTGATTCGCTACGGGCTGAGCTCGAAGGGTCGACCCGACGTGACCGCGCGCGCTGTCGAGTTCATGCCGGAGGGCACCTCGTTCACGATCGTGGACACTCGCACCGGCGAGGCCGTTCAGGCGAGGACCTCTCTGCTGGGCCGTCATGCGATCGCCAATCTCCTCGGAGCGGTGGCCGTCGCGATCGAATCCGGAAGGACGCTCGACGAGCTCGTCGGTCCGATCCGCCGCCTGGCCCCCGTCGAGCACCGGCTTCAGATCATCAGGGGCGACGGAGGCATCACGGTCATCGACGATGCCTTCAATTCGAATCCCGATGGAGCGGCCGCGGCTCTGGAGGTCCTCGGTGCGATGGACGCTCCCACCAAGATCGTGGTCACCCCCGGCATGATCGAGCTCGGCCCGCTCCAGGCCGAGGCGAACGAGCGCTTCGGCGCGCAGGCGGGTCGTGTGGCCGACGCGCTCATCGTGGTCGCCAAGGTCAATCGCGCCGCGATCGTGGCGGGCGCGACCCGAGCGGGGCGGGCGGACATCCTCCAGGTCGACACCCTGGCGGCGGCTCAAGAGGCCCTGCAGCCCCTCCTCAAGCCCGGCGCGGTCGTGCTCTTCGAGAACGATCTCCCCGACCAGTACGAGGGCTGACGTCTCCGGGGACCCTTCCGGCAGTGGATACACTCGGCGGTCATGGCACGGCTATCGGTGGGAGTGATCTTCGGCGGGCGCTCGGTCGAGCACGACGTCTCGATCGTCTCCGCCCATCAGGCGATGGCCGTTCTTGCCGAGGATCACGACATCGTCCCCATCTACATCGCGCGCGAGGGCCGCTGGTATGTGGGCGAGGCCCTCAACGACCTCGAGGTCTATCGCAACGAGCGCTGGGCCGAAGCCGGAGCCGAGGCGTTCATCCCCCCGAGCGCCGGCTACGGCGGCCTCTACGTGCCCTCTCCGGGCCGCTTCGCCAAGGCGCAGACCATCCCGCTCGACGTGGTGCTGCCCGCGATTCACGGTACCTACGGGGAGGACGGGACGCTCCAGGGCCTGCTCGAGCTGGCCGACATCCCCTACGCGGGTTCCAACGTCACGGGTTCCGCGGCGGGCATGGACAAGATCACGATGAAGGCGGTCTTCACCGCCGCCGGACTCCCCGTGGTGCGCGACCTGGTGGTCGACGCCGAGCGGCTGCTGGCCGACGAGAACGCCGTCATCGACGAGATCGAGCGCTCCATCGGCTACCCGGCCTTCGTCAAGCCCTCCCGCCTGGGCTCGAGCGTGGGTATCGGAAAGGCCTCGGACAGGACCGCTCTGGCAGGGGCCCTCGATGTGGCCCGCCGCTACGACAACCGTCTTCTGGTCGAGGTTGCGATGGAGGGCTGCAGCGAGATCAACTGCTCGGTGCTGGGTGGGCCGGGGGCCGAGCCTCGGGTCTCCGTGTGCGAGCAGCCCCTGGCCTGGGAGGAGTTCCTGACCTTCTCCGACAAGTACCTGCGCTCGGCCAAGGGCGAGGCCGCCGGAGAGGGCAAGACGGGCGAGGGGATGGCCGGGCAGCAGCGACGCATCCCCGCCCCCATCTCCGACGAGCTGACCAAGCAGGTCCAGCAGAATGCGCTCAGCGCTTTCGGGGCGGTCGACGCCGCCGGGGTCGCTCGTATCGATTCGTTCGTCAATGAGGACACAGGAGAAACCTGGGTGATGGAGATCAACACGGTCCCTGGTAGCTTCGCGTTCTACCTCTGGGAACCGTCGGGAGTCAGCTTCCGCCAGCTCCTGAACGAGGTCATCGAGATCGGCCTGGCCGCCCACAGGGCCAAGTCCGATCTGATGTTCACCTTCGAGTCCACCATGCTGTCGGGTTTCAAGGGAGG
>JBOGWW010000170.1:0-14046 GCA_050693655.1 Actinomycetota bacterium
GGGTTGGGGAGTGAGCGCCGTAGACTTCGGCATCTTCCTCGGCTTCTATCTCTTCACGGGCCTCGGAGTCACGGTCGGTTATCACCGTCTATTCACCCATCGGAGCTTCGAGGCGGGACCGAGGTTACGAGCCGCGCTGGCCTTCGCCGGCTCCATGGCGGTCGAGGGCTCGGTGATCTCCTGGGTCGCCAACCACCGTCGCCACCATGCCTACGCCGACAAGGAGGGCGATCCGCACAGCCCGCACCTCGACGAGGGCGAGGGCATGGCCGGCATCGTCAAGGGTCTCTGGCACGCGCACCTCGGATGGCTATTCGATGACGAGAAGACCGAGGTGACGCGCTGGGCCCCCGACCTCACCAGGGAGAACGCGATCGTCAAGATCGACAAGAGCTTCCCCTGGATCGTGCTGCTCACTTTCGTCGCGCCCGCCCTGCTTGGTCTCGCGCTCACGCAATCCTTCTGGGGAATGGTGACGGCGTTTCTATGGGGGAGCCTGGCGCGCATCTTCATGCTTCACCACGTGACCTGGAGCATCAACTCCATCTGTCATTTCTACGGCAAGCGGGATTTTGAGACCACCGACTACTCGACGAACAACTGGGTGCTTTCGGTTATCTCGTTCGGTGAAAGCTGGCATAACAACCACCATGCCTTTCCGACCTCCGCGGTGCACGGAATCGGCAGGTTCCAATTCGACATGAGCGCGTTGGTCATCCGATCGCTCGCCAGGCTAGGGTTGGCGCGCAATGTCAAGACCGTTTCGATCAAACAGATCGAGAACAAACAGGCGTAACCGCACGCGGAGCCCTGCGTGAGCAGGGAGAAGCGACGTGCTCGCATGACCGGGCAGGAGCGACGCGAGCAGCTCATCGATGTCGGCCGGAGCATCTTCTCGCAGAAGGGCTTTCAGGCGACTTCGATCGAGGAGATCGCGCAACGAGCCAAGATCACCAAGCCTCTCGTCTACGAGCATTTCGGGGGCAAGGAGGGTCTGTACGCGGTCGTCGTAGACAGAGAGGTCAAGAACCTTCTCGATCGGATCACCGACGGTCTCGACGCCGAGCACCCCCGGCTCATGCTCGAGCAGGCAGCCCTGGCCTTCCTGGGCTATATCCAGGACAACCCCGAGGGCTTCCGGGTGCTGGTGCGCGATTCACCGGTCACCGGAACGGCCGGTACGCTCGCGAGCGTCATCGACGACGTCGCTTCTCAGGTCGACTACATCCTGGTCGAAGAGTTCTCGAAACGAGGGTTTGATGCCAAGCTCGCACCGTTGTACTCGCGCGCATTGGTCGGCATGACGGTTCAGGTGGGCGGATGGTGGATGGATGTCGGCAAACCTCCGATCGATGTCGTGGCCGCCCATCTCGTGAACGTCGCGTGGAACGGGCTCAGCAAGCTGGATGTGGCGCCCGGGCTTGCAACGATTCAGGACCAGAAGAAGACCACCAGCAAGAGATGAGCAACCCGGCGGACTTCAGGCCGTGGTCCGGACGAGAACCGCTCGGTTCACCACCCACAAAACCAATCCGAGGACGAGGAGGATTCCGGCGCGCAGGAAGATATCGGCGGCGGTCTGTGTGATAAGTGCGGCGCAGGCGATCACTCCCAGTACGGGCAGCGCACTCGGCGCGATGTAGTGCTCGTGATCGACTAGGTCGGGGCGCAGTCGCAGCACCGAGATGTTCACGAGGATGAAGACGCTGAGTAACAGAAGCACGGTCGTCTCAGCGAGTGCTTCAACCTCTGCTGTGAGAATCAGTGAGATCGCGATGCCCGCGGTGAACAAGATCGCGATGTAGGGAGTCCGTCTCCGGTCGTCGACCTTGCCGAAGACCCCTGGGAGGATGCCTTGTTTCGCCATGCCGTACACGAGTCGCGACGCCATGATCAGGTTGATCAAGGCGGTGTTGAAGATCGCGATCAACGCGAAGGCCGAGAACAATCTGGTGGGGATGGAAAGGGGACCGAGCTCGACCACCTCGAGGAGGGGAGAGCTCGAGTCGGCCAGCCTTGCAGTCGGCACCAACATCGAAGCGGTGAAGGCCACGAACAGGTAAATGACGCTCGCTACGAGAAGACCGCCGAACAACGCGCGCGGGAAGGAACGGGAGGGATCTCTGGTCTCCTCTGCGAGGTTGACCGAGTCCTCGAATCCGATGAGTGCATAAAAGGAAAGGGCGGCTCCTCCCATGATGGCCAGCGGCACGGCGGTGCCCTCCTTGAATTCGAAGGCGCGGCTGGGTTCACCGCTCCCGCCGACGAGCGCGGCGATGCCGATCACGATGATGATTACCAGGCCGGTCGCCTCGATGAGAGTGAAGACCACGTTCACCTTGGTTGACTCGGAGATACCGACGTAGTTGATGATGGTCAGCACGGCGATGAATCCAATCGCCACCAGCACGAGTGGAAGAGCGACAAACTCGGACAGATAGTCGCCACCGAAGGCGCGCGCCGCCGTACTGGCAGAGGTCAGACCCGAGGCCATGACCGCAAACGTGACCATGAAAGTCAGGCCGGGATTCTTGAAGGCTTTGTTCACGTAGAGCGCAGCGCCCGCGGCTTTCGGGTACTTGGTCACGAGCTCGGCGTAAGACGCGGCCGTGAAGAACGCCAGCAGGAGAGCCACCAGCAGGGCGGTCCAGATGGCGCCGCCGACCTCGCCGCCGACCTCTCCCACCAGGGCATAGATCCCCGTGCCGAGGATGTCGCCCAGGACGAAGAACAGCAGGACCCGCGGAGCGATGGCCCTCTTTAGCTCGGTTCCCTGACCCTGGGTGCGCCCACCGTCCGTCGTCGCCACCGGCATCATCTCCCTGCGGGGGTTTGATGCCTTATTGCCCTTCCGACTTGTCCGAAAACAATCGTTTCTCATCCCCCGGACCACGCCGGTACGGCAGGAAACCTACGGCCCTCGGCGGTATCGAGATACTCACAGACCTGCTTGACTCATCGGAGCTATCTACAGGACCCGGCTTGGCGGAGGGTTCCCGAATGGTGACAAGTCAATTGCGAGGTTCGGGTAACAACGTCTAGACGGTCCCATGTTCAAGGCTACGAGCCGGCCCTCTGGGGGCCGGCTCGTACGCGTTAGGCCTTTAGATGCTTGTCGAAGAACTCGAGCAGTATCTCGAAGCGCTGAACTCTGTGGAGTGGGTTACCCGATCGAGAGAGCTCGTGTGACTCACCCGGAAAGCGAACGAGTTCTACGTCACGCTCGAGCAGTCGCAGCGTGGTAAAGAGCTGCTCTGCCTGCTCGATATTGCAGCGCAGATCGGTATCTGAATGCAGTATCAGCAAGGGCGTCGTGATGTTCGTCGCATAGCTCAAAGGCGAGATTCGGAGCCATGCCTCCGGGTCCTCGAACAAAAACGACCCGATGTAGCCCTTGAATACCCACCCGAAGTCGCTCGAGCCGTGCATCGAGTACCAGGAGTTGACGGCGCGCTCCGAACAGGCCGCCTTGAACCGATCGGAGTGGGCGATCAACCACGTCGTCATGTAGCCACCGTAGGAACCGCCCATGACACCAAGTCGGTTGGAGTCGCAGAAGTCGAAGCGCTCGAGCGCAGCATCGAGAACCGCCTCCACATCCTCGTGATCAACGGAGCCCATGCCGGGACCACCCTCGCTGGGCCCCCGAATCGCTCGACCCCATGCTTCGGAGTAGCCGGTCGAGCCGCGTGGATTCGAGTAGACGACGACGTAGCCCGCTCCGCAGTAGACCTGAAACTCGTCGAAGAGCTTGTTTCCGTACTGAGTGAAGGGGCCGCCGTGAATGTTGAGCAACACCGGATACTTCTTGCCCTCCTCGAAACCGGCCGGCCGCATGATCCAAGCTTCGACCTCGCTGCCGTCTTTGGAGGTGACGACGAATCGCTCCGGAGTCACGAGGTCACGATCCTCGACAAAGGCTCGGCCGACGGTCGTGAGTTGCTCGTCGCCCTTGAAGAGTTCGGGGAGAGTGGTGGGACTGGTAGAACAATGGACCGTCGTTCCATTCACCGCGTCGTACCCGGTTACACCCTGTGTTCCTCCCACGATCAATTCGGGCGCGCCGGAACCATCGGAGGCCACCGAGTAGAGCGGCCAGTTCCCGTGGTCCTCGACGCAGAACAGTAGGTCGTCGTCGCGCCAAACGGGTTCGCGGATCTGCGGGAAGGGAACGCACTGGCGGTCGAGTGAGGTGGTCAGCACCTGCTGTTCGCGCGAGGCCACATCGGCCACGGCGATCTGGGAATGGCGCGGTTCGTCGAAGACCCCGGGGGAGAAGTAATACGCGATGCGGGTGCCGTCCGCCGACCAAGACGGAGCCCACGCGCTCGAGTCCGTGCCGGTCAGGGCCTCCGGTTCGCCTCCGGAAGCGGCGAGCACGTACACGGCGGTGGTCGGATGGATGTCCCAGTTGTCGTGGCGCGCCGAGGTGAACGCGATGCGATCACCATCGGGGGACCACGCCGGAGCCGAGTCCTCGAAGTCGCCGAAGGTGAGCTGCGTGGGATCCGCCGAGCCGTCGGCCAGAACGGTGAAGAGATGCTGCCGGCGGCCGGACGTCCAACCAACGTTGTCGAGTCGGAACTGCAGACGAGAGAGCCGCTGGGGAGGGCGATTACGATCCTCCTCTTCGGCGTCGGTTTCTCGAACTCGCGCGCAAAAGACGATCCTCGTCCCGTCGGGCGACCAGGCGGGCCCCTCGACGTCCTCCGACAGATCCGTGAGTCTCACCGCCTCGCCTCTCTCCAGAGGAATCACGAACAACTGCATCGCCTTCGTGTCACGCTTGGAGGTGAATGCGATCCGGCTTCCGTCCGGCGACCACACTGGGTTCGCGTCGCGCGTGGCGCCCGAGGTGAACTGCGTCGGCTCGGCCGAACCATCGACCGGGGCGAGCCAGACCGAACTCCTGTATTCGTTGGCCGGCCCGTCGATCGTGGAGACCACGTAGGCGACGGTTTTGCCGTCGGGGGAGAGGCGCGAGCTGGCCACACCCGTTAGCTCGTAGACGTCCTTTGGAACCATGCCCGTCATCGGTCGCCGTCCCCCGATTGGTTCGTTTTCGTATCCATGCTGCATCGGTCCTACCATCTCTCGCGTATGTCTACGATCTCGACCCTTGTCTGCTTGCTTGCAATGCTCTGCCTTGCGTCAGGCTGTGACGACTCCGGACCTCCTCCGGAGACCGACGCTCCGACCGCCCCGCCGGCTTCCACGGGGTGTCCGAACGAGCGGGATCTGGTCGCGGACGAGGCGGCGAGGCGGGGCCCTCTCAGGGGGGATGTCACCGGCGACGGCCGCAACGACGAGGTCTTCATCGCGGTCGACGAGGGGGCCGAGACCGGGTGCCGCGCGCTACTGATACTGCGGTTCGGCACCGAGGTGCTCGCCATCTCCATCGACGGAGAGAACGTCGAGCTCGGCCTCGGCTTGCCGGCTCCCGTGGGGCTCAAGCAGGTCGACGGTCGAGGGGGCAGCGACGTCATCATCGACCTTGCGGCGGGAGCTGCGACTCTCTTTGCGGGGGTCTTCAGCTTCGCCGACGGGAGCCTGGAACAGATCCGAATCGAGGGAAGTCAGCCGCCGGCGGTGGACCTCTTCGCGCACGGTGGGAGCGTCGGGCAGTTGAGCGGCGTCGATTGCGGAGGAGACGGAGGCGTGGTGATCTCCACCGCCGTTCCGGAGGGACGTCGCTATGCCGTCGACCGGCGCGCCCATGAGATCGACGGCGTCACGCTCACGCGCAATCCGGCCGAGGACCAGCGGGAGAAAGTGAGGCTCAAAGAGCTTCCCCGAAGGTTTCCGGAGTTCGGGGGGCCTCCGTTTTCGAGCTGCCCCGACGCATAGCCGCGACCTTCGACCCTTTAGGCTTGCCGGGATGCAGGAGCACTACGATTTCGCAGCCATCGAGGAAGAATACAAACAGGCATGGATCGACGACGAACTGTGGCGCGCGCCCGAGAAGCCGAATCCCGAGCTCAAGCGCTATCTCGTCACGATGTTCCCCTACCCCTCGGGCGACCTCCACATGGGACACGTCGAGATCTTCTCGATCCAGGATGCGATCGCTCGCTTCTACCGGATGGGGGGTTACGAGGTACTGAACCCCATCGGATGGGACGCCTTCGGCCTGCCTGCGGAGAACGCCGCCATTCGGCGGGGTGTCGATCCCAAGAAGTGGACCTACGAGAACATCGACAAGCACCGCTCGTCGATGGAGCGCCTGGGTCTGAGCTTCGACTGGAGCCGCGTGTTCTATACCTGCGAGCCCGGCTTCTATAAATGGAATCAGTGGTTCTTCTTGCGCTTCTACGAACGGGGACTTGCGTATCGCAAGGAGGCCGCGGCCTGGTGGTGCCCGAACGACAAGACGGTGCTCGCCAACGAGCAGGTCATCCAGGGTCGCTGCGAGCGCTGCGGCGCAGAGGTGGTCAGGCGCTATCTCACCCAGTGGTTCTTCAAGATCACCGATTACGCCGATCGCCTGGTCGACGATCTCGAGCTGAACGAGGGCTTCACCGAGCGGCTGAAGATGCTGCAACGCAACTGGATCGGACGCTCTTATGGAGCCGAGGTCGACTTCCCCATAGAGGGCAGAGACGAGCCCGTCACCGTGTTCACCACTCGTCCCGACACCTTGTGGGGCGCGACCTTCTTCGTACTCGCTCCCGAGCTCCCCCTGGCCGAGGAACTGGTTGCGGGGACGCCGGTCGAGGAGAAGCTCGTCGATTTCAAGAACGAGGTGGCTCGCCTGAGCGAGATCGACCGCACCTCGACCGAGCGTCCCAAGAAGGGAATGTTCCTGGAGCGCTATGCGGTCAATCCGGTCAACGGCGAGCGCATACCCATCTGGGTCGCCGATTACGTGCTCATGGACTACGGCACCGGAGCGATCATGGCGGTGCCCGCGCACGATCAGCGCGACTTCGAGTTCGCTCGGTCCCACGGGTTGGAGATTCGCGTCGTCATCCAACCTCCCAACGCGCCGCTGGAGCGAGAGTCCATGACCGAGACCTATCCGCACGACGGCATCATGGTCAACTCCGACGAGTTCGACGGCACGCCCGCAACCGAGTCGGTGGCGAAGGTCACCGAGTGGCTCGAGTCTCAGAACCTCGGCCGCGCCGCCAAGAGTTACCGGTTGCGCGACTGGTTGATCAGCCGCCAGCGCTACTGGGGTACTCCCATACCCATCGTGCACTGCAACGACTGCGGCGAGGTGCCCGTGCCCTACGGGGACCTGCCGGTCGAGCTCCCCGAGGATGTTGATTTCAATCCCACCGGTGAGGCCTCGCCGCTCGCCACCGCCGAGGACTGGGTCAACACCCCCTGTCCGAAGTGCGGGGCAGACGCTCGCCGGGAGACCGACACGATGGACACGTTCGTCGACTCGTCCTGGTACTTCCTGCGCTATCTCGATCCGAGAAACGAAGAGGCGCCCTTCGATTCCGACAGGGTGAACGCCTGGATGCCGATGGATCAGTACAGCGGGGGGATCACGCACGCCGTCATGCACCTGATCTACGCTCGCTTCTTCCAGAAGGTCCTCATGGACATGGGCATGGTCGAGGATCCGGAGCCGTTCCCGAGGTTGCTCAACCAGGGAATGGTCACGATGGGCGGCAAGGCGATGAGCAAGTCCCGCGGCAACATCGTCGAACCGGTCGAGGCCTTCGACCGCTATGGTGCGGACGCGCTACGCCTCTACATGCTGTTCTCGGGTCCACCAGAGCAGGATTTCGACTGGCCGCCGGAGGGCGTGGAGGCCATCGGCCGCGTCTCCTGGCCCTGGCTCCAGCGGGTCTGGCGTTTGAGCGAGGAGGTGCGCGCGCTCGACGGGGGCCGGGATGAGACGGGCGTACTCGAAGCGGAACTGCGCAAGACCTTGCACCGGACGATCAAGGTCGTCACGCGTGACTACGAGACGTTCTCCTTCAACACTGCCATCGCCCGCATGCAGGAACTGGTCAACGAGGCCTTCCGCTACCGCGGGGCCGGGGGCGCGAACAAGGCCGTGCTGACCGAGGTAATCGAGACCCTGATGAAGCTGCTGGCCCCCATGGCTCCCTATCTGACCGAGGAGCAGTGGCACCGCCTAGGGAACGAGGGTTCGATTCACTCGTCATCCTGGCCGGCCTTCGACGAGGGCCTGGCCGCCCAGAGCGAGGTCACCATGATCGTCCAGGTCAACGGCAAGGTGCGGGAGACCATCGATGTGCCAGTGTCCATCACCGAGGAAGAGATGCGCGAGCGCGCGCTCGGCTCCGAGAAGATCAAGGGCTACCTGCACGGCCGGGAACCGGTCAAGCTCATAGTCAAGCCGCCCAAGCTGGTCTCGCTGGTAGTCGAGTAGCCGCGCCAATCCGCCCCTCAACGTCACGGATGACGCGCCCGGCTTGAAACCCAGCCGCAGCGAGCGAAGAGTCGGGTCGAGGATCCGATGGGAGCCCGTTTTCAGATCGATCTCGGACGGGTCTGTCATCTGAGTGCCGCCAGCGGTCGCCAGATCGCAAACCCATCGAGTGGGCAGATCTGGCGCCTCGCAGCCCACCTTCCCTTCCCCCTTGGATGCCGCCGTTGATTTGGCGACGAGCATCGACTGCACCCTGAGGGCCACGAAACGCCCGCGCGCACCGCGCCTCCTAGAACTCCTCGGGGCAGCGCGGGGTTACCTCGCTGTAGAACATCAGGTCCGCCTTCCGGGCCGCGCCGGGGGTGTTCTCGCGGACGCGCCCGGCCCCCGCCAGAGCGGTAAGGGGAGTGCCACCCAGATAGCAGGCGCCGAGCTCCCGTGCGCTCAGTTCCAGGTCGACCTCGCCGGCGGCCTCGCTGAGCCTGGCTTCGCCCGATTTGACTTCGAGGGTGTAACGGCCCTCGTTCCAGGGACAGAAGTCGTCCCGCAGAGCGAAGCCGAGTTCGCCGTCGGCGGCGTAGGTGCGACCCTCGAGCGCGCTGCGCACATCGACCACGCGCAACCACAGTCCATCTTCGAGCTGGGTCTGTAGGCGCCGGGGCTCGGCCATCATGAAGAAGAGAGGGTCGTCCATGGGCTGCGCGAAGGCCTTGATGCGAACCACGAGGTCGATGCCGAAGACGTAGCGCCACATCTCGCGCAAAGCCAGCAGTGACGTCGCGTGTAATTCCCGGATCCTCACGAAGCCCGTGGGCGCGCCCGCGTCGTCATCCCAGTCGTTCTTGACCCGGTAGGTCGCGTAGGCTTGGGCCGCCCCCTCATTGGTCCAGACGGCTCGGTTCAACGGGCTTGCACCCTCTCTTATGTCCTTGCGATCGTAGAGCGAGTGCTCCTCCCACCAGGTTTCGTTGCGCCGGTACATGCCGGGCGTCCTGGCTCGCACTTGGTCGTAAATGGGCGGAATTGCGTGCAGGGACTCCTCGGGACTCAGGAGCTTCACCTGTCCGGCCGCAGGAGTGGAGTCGAGGAACGTGGCTCGCTCCTTGAGCACGTTGATGAAGGCCATGCGCGCCGCGGTTCCGTAGCCGAAACGCTGGTAGATGTTGCCCTCCGAGGCCCACAGGATGGCGAGGGGCTCCTTGCGCCGGCGAACATCATCCAGCTGGTACTGCATCATGGCGCGCAGAATTCCTTGCCTCCGATGTGTGGGCAGAACTCCAACGATCGTCACGCCCGCCGTGGGCAGCTCTCCGCCGGGGACGGTCATGTCGAAAGCGAAAGACGAATTCGTGCCCACGATGTCGTCGCCGTCGAACGCGGTGACCGTGCGGTCGAGCTCGGTGATCGCGCGAAAGCGCCGGATGCCCTCCTCCGTGGCCTCCTCACCAAAGGCCGTGTCCGCCACTTCCACGAACTCGGCGAAGCGGGCTTCGGGAACGGGACGGATCTCGTACCGCATGCTCACCCTCCGGTGGGTGCCCTCGCTCGGCAGAAAATCTGGGTCGGCTGTGACGCCCGTCACAGTTGAACCCTTTTCGGCCGAGCAGTATACGAGCATGGCCGAGATCATCGTCGACGGCGGCATGAGACAACGCTTCGAGGATCTTGTGGGACGCCGGCGCGAGGTGCGAGTGGTCGTCGTCCTCGTCATGGCGGCCGCGGTCGTCGCGTTGATTCTGTGGGTACGGGGCGCGCCGGCCACAATCGCCCCGCCCGCCACCAGCGGCGAGGCGTTCGGACCCGCGATGGCAAGTCCCCAGACACCCGCGGGAAACACGGTCGTGCATGTCGGTGGCGCCGTGAAGCGGGCGGGAATTTTCGAGTTGGAGCCGGGTGCTCGCGTTGCCGACGCGCTCGAACTTGCCGTGCCGCGCGCCAACGCCGATTTGAATGCGCTCAATCTCGCCGAGGTGGTGACCGACGGGGCGAAGATCGACGTGCCCCGTCGCGGAGAGGCGGTCGCCTCGGCCCCCGGAAATCCCACCCCTGCGACACCCTCGACCGGTGCCGCCGGTGCGACGGTCAACATCAACACCGCGGACGCGTCACTGCTCGACACGATTCCGGAGGTGGGACCCGCTACCGCCCAGGCCATCATCGAATATCGCACGCAGATCGGCACCTTTACGTCCGTAGAGCAACTGATCGAAGTATCCGGCATCGGTCCTGCCACCCTCGAGGCGATGCGTCCGTTCGTAACGGTGTGACGGCCGCTGCGCTTGCCTCCCGGGCGAGATCGCCCGGCCGCGGCTCGCTGCTTCGCATCTACGCGGCGCTCGGAGCACTGGTCGTTGGGACGGTCGTTGCCGAGCGCGTTCCGCAATCGCTCGCCGTCGGTTGTGCGTGCTGTGCTCTGGTTGCGGCCGGGTGCCGCCGGCGACCCGCCTTGTCGCTGATCGGAGTGGTCGGCGCGGCCGCCTCCTGCGGAGTGCTGGTGGCGGCGCCGCGCACCAATCCCGTCGCCGCCGAGCTTCTCGCGAAGCGCATTCCCCGTTGCGAGGTGAAAGGACGGCTGCTCGAGCACGCCGGGGGGCTGGGCAGCCTGATAGCCGCCGAATCGGCCGGATGTGAGGGTTTCGCATTCGGTCTCGATCCGGGGGTCGTGGTCATCGAACCCTCCGACCTACACGCGGGCGCAGTCGTGCGCATGACGGGTTGGCTCGTGCCGTTGCGTGCCGGCGACACGTTCGACGATGCAAGACGCCGGCTCGGTGCGCACGCCGCGTTCGACATCGAAGAGATCGACCAGGTCGCGCCGCCGAGCGGTCTGCACGGCGCGGCCGCGGGTGTGCGCGCGGGTCTCGATCGATCGACCGGGGGGATGGAGGCCGAGCGTGCGGGTCTCCTCTCGGGGTTGACGACCGGCGATACCAGCGGACTGGGCTGGAACACCGAGGGACAGCTCAGGCGCGCCGGCCTATCGCACCTCGTAGCCGTGTCGGGCAGCAATGTCGCCATCGTCGTAGGGGCTGTGGCTCTGGTGGTTGCGCGCCTCGCCCTCTCGATTCGACTCATTGCCTGCGGCTTGGCGCTCGGCCTCTTCGTTCTGGTCGTCGGGCCCGAACCGTCGGTCCTCAGGGCGGCCGTCATGGGCGCCGTGGCGTTGCTGGCACTCACGGTAGGACGGCGAACCGAACCACTTCACGCGCTCGGGCTGGCCCTGATCATCTTGCTGGCGCTGCGCCCCGGCCTCGCATTTTCCGTGGGCCTCCATCTATCCGCGGCGGCAACGGCGGGGATAGTCCTGTTCTCCGGTCATCTCACAAGAGCGATGAGATGTCTGCCGAGATTCGTGTCACTCGCGCTGGCCGTGACCCTTGCCGCCCAGTTCGCCGTAGCACCCGTTCTGGTGGGAACCTTCGGCGAGTTGTCGCTGGTTGCGCCGATTGCAAACCTCCTCGCGGTTCCAGCCGTCCCTCCCGCAACCGTGCTCGGGCTCGCGTCGGCCGTCGCCGGAGTCTTTGTGCCGCAGGTCGGCCGGCTCTGCGCGCGCCTCGCGGAGCCGTGCGTCGCGTGGGTGCTCTCGGTTGGTCGCACGACGGGCGAGTGGTCGTGGGCCTCCGTAGAGGTATCCAAGGGGTGGGCTTGGCCTCTGGGGGCGGTCGTCATCCTGGCCGCGTTCGCTTCGTTGAAAGCCGGCCGGGCGGAGATCCAAGCCAAGTAGTCTTCGCTCATGGCCGAGTTCACGTGGACGCTTCAGGACGACAAGGGTGAGGACCTGCGGACCACCGAGGCCTTCTCCTCGAAGGAGGAGGCCGAGGCCTGGATGGGAGCCGAGTGGTCTTCCCTCCGCGCCGAAGGGGGCGAGTTCGTCGTCTTGAAGGAGGACGACGCGGTCGTCTACCGCATGGGTCTCTCCGAGGGATAGGAACCGGTGGCCGAGGCTTTCTATCTGCTTACCGGCGAGGAGTTCCTCGCCGGGGAGGCGCTGGACAAGATCCGAGCCGAGACCGAGAGCGATCCGCTGTCCGAGGTGTCGCTCGACGCGAGCGTTCCCGCGCAGCACATCGTGGAGGCGCTCGAGACCGCATCGCTCCTCGGCGGAACTCGCCTGGTCGTCGTCGAGTCGGCCCAGGATCTTCGGAAGGAGCATCTCGAGGCCCTCGAGCGCTACCTCGAGTCTCCCTCGGCCAGCTCGGTGCTCGTCGCGGTCGCGGCGGGTCGGAATGCCAGGCTCGCGGACCTCGCCAAACGAACGGGGACGGTGGTGAGCCTGGACGCCCCCAGGGGGCGCCGGCTTGTGTCCTGGATCAAAAAACAGGGCGGGGTGCACAAGCTGACGGTCGACGACCGGGCGGCGTGGGCACTCACCGACACGATCGGAAACGAACTGCGTGACCTCGACGGGTCGTTGAGCCAGCTCGCCACCCAATTGGGCGGCGGTAGCAAGGTCGGTGCGGGCGAGGTGCGCAAGGCTTTTTCCCGGCTCGCCGACGAGCGCATCTACGCCTTCACCGATGCGGTCGGCGAGCGGCGGATGTCCGACGCGATGGCCACCCTGCGGAGACTGCTCGATCAGGGGGAGCCCCCGCTGGTGCTGTTCGGTGCTCTCTCCAATCACGTTCGCCGGCTGCTCCAGGCGCACCGGTTCGACACCACCAAGGCGGCCGGAGACTTCTTCGGCCTGCCCGACTGGCGTACGGAGCGCCTGTTGTCACAGGCTCGCACCTACAGAGAAGAGGAGCTGATCTCGGCGATGACCCTGCTGGCGGAGACCGATGTCGAGATGAAGGGCGATGCCCCGCTGCCCCAGGTGCCCTTGGAGGAGGCCGTTGCCCGCATCATCGCCGGCCGCTCCCAGTGAGGATTATCGGCCCGATGCCGACGCCTTGATCTCCTCCACGAGCGCCAGCAGTTCACCGAGCTCCTCGCCCGATTCGCCCATGGCGGTGGTCGTCAGGGTGTGGGACCCCGACCGAATCCGGTAGACGTAGCAGTCCGAGCACTCGACGTCGCGCGGCTCGCTGTTGGCCCGGGCCCAGTCGAGGTTCTCCAGCTCCGCTCGCAGCCGCTCCATCAGCTCCGGTGGTACCTCGAAGGGCCGCTGGGGCGCGTCGTCGGCCACCAACTCCGCTCGTCCGTCCGAGCGCACTTCCAGCCGGTCCGTCAGTCCCGCGAAGCCTCCACTTCGTTCGTAGCTCAGCAGCACGCCGGAGGGCGAGGATTCGGGCGGGGACTCGCCCGGGGATTCCGCGGGGGCCCCAGCGGATGAGCCATCGGATGAGCCATCGGATGGGCTTTCGGAGCAAGCCGCGAGCGCGGAGATCAAGGCGATCAGCAGAAGTGAGAGGGTCTTCATGCTCCTTCGACCTCGCGGGATGCCGAGATGGTTCCCTCGGGCGCGAAGGAGACACCCCGCCGGGGCTGCCCTCCCATCGCTTGAATCCCGCCGGTCTAGCCGTTGAGGCGCCTGGCGAGGCGGGATTTCTTGTTGGCCGCCTTGCTCTTGTGGACGACGCCCTTGGCGGCCGCCTGGTCGTAGGCCCTGGTCACGGCCGAGAGCGCCGCGGCGGCGGCCTCGCTGTCGCCGCTTTGGACGGCCTCTTCGAAGCGCTTGGACTTGGTCTTCAGGGCCGAGCGAACCGCCTTGTTGCGCTGCCGGGCAGCCTCGTTCTGGCGGTTCCGCTTGATCT
>JBOGWW010000171.1:0-9613 GCA_050693655.1 Actinomycetota bacterium
ATCACTCGGCCGGCGGCATAGGACGCGTTCTCTACGATGCGGCCGATGCTCTTGGAGCGGCCGCGCACTTCGACGACGTCTCCGGGCTTGACCCGGTACGAGGGAATGTTCACCTTGCGGCCGTTCACCTGGAAGTGGCCGTGGGTAACAAGCTGCCGTCCCATCGACCGGTTCATCGCAAGTCCGGCCCGGTACACGATGTTGTCCAGGCGTGACTCGCAGATGCGCATCAGCTCCTCACCGGTGACGCCCTTGCTGCGGGCGGCCTCGGTGTAGTAGCTGCGGAATTGCTTCTCGAGCAATCCGTAGAAGCGCTTTGCCTTCTGCTTCTCGCGCAGCTGGAGGAGGTACTCACTCTCGCGCACGCGGCCCCGGCCGTGCTCCCCTGGGGGCGGACGACCCTTCTCGATCGGGCACTTGGGGCTCTCGCAACGGGTTCCCTTGAGGAACAGCTTCGTCTTCTCGCGCCGGCACAGCTTGCAGACCGGTCCAGTGTAACGAGCCACTACACACGCCTTCTCTTGCGCGGGCGGCAGCCGTTGTGGGGAACCGGCGTTACGTCCTTGATGCCGATCACCTCGAGTCCCGATGCCTGCAGGGAGCGAATGGCGGTCTCGCGACCGGACCCCGGCCCCTTGACGAAGACGTCGACGCGCCGAACACCGTGCTCCTGCGCGCGGCGCGAGCAGGCCTCGGCGGCCGTCTGTGCAGCATACGGCGTGGACTTGCGCGAGCCCTTGAAGCCGACGTTTCCTGCCGAGGCCCACGACAACACGTTCCCCTCCGGGTCGGTGATCGAGATGATCGTGTTGTTGAACGTCGCCTTTATGTGGGCGACGCCGTGAACGACGTTCTTTTTTTCCTTACGACGAGTCCTCGTCCTCTTCTTTGGAGCGGCCAAGCGCTATCTCCCTCTGCTTGTGAAAACGGTTCAGCGGATGCTGCTTACTTCTTGACGGCCTTCTTCTTGCCGGCAACGGCCGACTTGCGGCCCTTTCGAGTTCGAGCGTTGGTGTGCGTGCGCTGTCCGTGGACCGGGAGTCCCCGCCGGTGGCGAAGGCCCTGGTAGGAACCGATCTCGACCTTGCGCTTGACGTTCTGGTTGGTCGCCCGGCGAAGGTCGCCCTCGACGCTGTAGTTCTCGCCGATCCAGTCTCGGAGACGAACGACCTCTTCGTCGGTCAGGTCACGAACCCGGGTGCCGGGGTCGACCTTCGAGCCCACACAGGTCTCGAGTGCCTTTGCAGGCCCGATTCCATAGATGTAGGTAAGCGAAACCTCGAGACGCTTCTCCCTCGGAATGTCGACTCCGGCGATACGTGCCATGCCTTCTCCTTCCGTTTTCCCTCATACTGCGCCATCCTTACGGCTGGCTCCGCTCACGCCGGCGCGCCGCGCCGCCGTCGGGTAATGCTCGCGATCCGTCGCGACGATCGCTTCCTTTAACCTTGGCGCTGTTTGTGTCGTGGGTTGTCGCAGATGACCATGACTCGGCCACGGCGACGAATCACCTTGCACTTGTCGCAGATCCTCTTGACGCTGGGACGAACCTTCATCTTGCTCCCGTCGCTTACTTGTAGCGGTAGACCACTCGACCGCGTGAGAGGTCGTAGGGACTGAGTTCGACCAACACCTTGTCGCCCGGAAGGATGCGGATGTAGTGCATTCGCATCTTTCCCGAGATGTGAGCGAGCACCTCGTGGCCGTTGTCGAGCTCGACGCGAAACATCGCGTTGGGCAGCGTCTCGGTGACGGTGCCCTCGACCTGGATGCCTTCTTCCTTGGCCGAGCTCGAGCTCTTCTCTTTGTTCTTCTTAGCCACGCGCGTTAGACCCCACAGACGATGCTCGATTGCGGACTTCCGGGCCCATGTGGAACGATCTTGCGACCACGCCCCGACGCGCCTCTACGGACGCGCGCGTCGGCCCCGGACCGACCGCCAACGATAGCAGACGCATCTTTCCTGGTCGAACCGCCTTTTTGCCCATCTCATTCCCCCGAAATGGGGCGCTCAGCGAGTTTCCCGCCGGGTCAGGACCTCGCAGCCCTCGGCCGTGATGGCGACCGTGTGTTCGAAGTGCGCCGAGAGCGAGCCGTCGGCGGTCACGACCGTCCAACCGTCCGACAGCGTCTTCGTCTCCGGGCCCCCGAGATTGACCATCGGCTCGACCGCCAGGCTCGTGCCCGCGGTGAGCAGTTCGCGGCGGCCGGGGGGGCCGAAGTTGGGCACCCATAGATCCTCGTGGAGCCGGCGTCCGATCCCGTGACCTGCGTATTCACGGACGATCGAGAACCCCGTCGAGCCGGCCGTGTGCTCCACGGCGTGACCAACGTCGCCGAGGTGCTTGCCGGGCCGGCACTGATCGATGGCGGCGTCCAGGCTCGCCTCGGTGACCTTGAGCAACTCTTGGGCCGCCGGGTCCACCTCCCCGACCGGAAAGGTCCACGCCGAATCCGTGTGCCAGCCCTGGTAAAAGACACCCACGTCGAGCGACACGATGTCGCCCTCATCGAGCCGGCGCCCGTTCGGGATCCCATGGACGATGACCTCGTTGGGCGAGGCACAGATCGACGCGGGATAGCCCCGATAGCCCTGGAAGCTGGCGCTCGCCCCGGCCTTTGAGATGGTGTCGCCGGCCAGCCCATCCAGTTCGGCCGTCGTAACTCCCGGCCTGACGGCTTCCTCGAGGCGGTCGAGGGTGTCGGAGAGGATGCTTCCGGAGCGCCTCATCGCGGCGATGTCTTCAGGTGATCTCTTGGGGGTCATGAACCTTCTTCGTGGTCGTCAGAGAGCAGTAACGATGTCGCTGAAGACCTCGTCCGGTGTCTTGGTGCCGTCGATCCGGACCAGCACGTCGCGCTCGTCGTAGTACTTCTTCAGCGGGAGGGTCTGCTCGGTGTAGTTCTTCAACCGCTCGCGCACCGTCGCTTCTTCCTGATCGTCCATGCGCCCGGCGACCTCGCCACCGCACCTATCGCAGGTCCAGTCCGACTTCGGCCGCATATCGACCGAATAGGTCCAGCCGCACTGTCCGCAGACACGGCGACCGAGAATCCGTCGCAGGGAAACCTCCTCGGGCACCTCGATCACGATGGCACCGTCCAGAGGAGTGCCGCGCTCGGAGAGGAAGTGATCCAGAGCCTCTGCCTGAGCCCGGCTGCGCGGGTACCCGTCGAGCAAAAACCCGTTGCCGGTGTCGTCCTTCTTCAACCGCTCGAGAACGATCTCGATGACGAGATCGTCGGGCACGAGCCGGCCGGAGTCGACATACTCACGCACCTTTGCCCCGAGTTCGTTGTCGGAGTCCTTCATGGCGGCCCGGAAGATGTCGCCGGTGGCGATATCGGGGATCGCATACTTTTCGATGAGACGGACGCTTTGAGTTCCTTTGCCCGCGCCCTGGGGGCCGAGAATGACCAGTTCCATGGACGGCTACCTACGACCCAGAGGCCTACGCAGGGGAGACCGGGGATTCTGCAAGGGAATCACTTGAGGAACCCTTCGTAGTGACGCATCATCAACTGCGACTCGATCTGCTTCATGGTTTCGAGTGTGACTCCCACCGTGATCAGGATCGAGGCTCCGCCGAAGGGCAGCCGCTGAATCCCTTGCGTCGCCAGGAAGACGTTCGGCATCAAGGCGATCGCCGCGATGAACAAGGCGCCGGGCAGGGTGATTCGCGTGAGGATGCGGTCCAGATACTCGGCCGTCTGCCGGCCCGGTCGGATACCGGGGATGAAGCCTCCGTACTTCTTCATATTGTCCGACACATCGACCGGATTGAACGTGATGGCGGTGTAGAAGTAGGTGAAGAACACGATGAGCAGTCCGTAGAGCACCATGTGCGTAACCGATCCCGAGTTCAAGAGGTTGTTGTCGATCCAGTTCTGCAACCCCGGACTCTGAATCGTGTTCTGCAGCAGCGTGGGGATATAGAGCACGCTCGAGGCGAAGATGATGGGCACGACTCCAGCCTGGTTGACCTTGAGAGGAATGTAGGTCGAAGTTCCGCCGTACATCCGACGGCCGACGACCCGCTTTGCGTACTGCACCGGGATCCTGCGCTGACCCTGCTCGACCGCCACCACCGCGAGGACGACCAGGATGGCGATAAAGACCATACCGATGAAGACTCCGGTCGACTCCTGCTGGTAGATGGCCAGATATTCACTGGGCAGAGTCGAGATGATCGAGGTGAAAATCAAGATCGACATGCCGTTGCCGATGCCGCGCTGGGTAATGAGCTCGCCCAACCACATGACGAGAGCGGTTCCGGCAGTCAGAGACAGCACGATCAGCGACACGTTCCCAAAGGTGAAGTCCGGGATGAGTTGCACTCCAGGCGGGAAGCCGAGCTGGTCGGCCCCCCGGTTGAACAAAAATGCGATACCCGTCGACTGGAGCACTGCGAGAACCACCGTCAGGTAGCGCGTCCACTGGGTGATCTTCTTCGTTCCGGACTCGCCCTCTTTGCTCCAGGCCTCTAGCCTGGGAATCACGACCGTGAGAAGTTGCATGATGATCGATGCCGTGATGTAGGGCATGATCCCGAGGGCGAAGACCGCCATCTGAGTCAGGGCACCGCCGGAGAACAGGTTGATGAACCCGAGGGCTCCTCCGGTTGAGGCCTGGGCCGCTATCTCCTGGGCCGCCTGAACGTCGATGCCCGGCGTGGGGATGTGCGCCCCGAGGCGATAGACCCCGATGATGAGCAACGTGAAGAGAATCTTGTTGCGCAGATCCGGCACGCGAAACGCGTTCGCGAAAGCCTTCAGAAGGCTCACTTAGTTCCCTTTCTTGCCGTTCTTGCGGTCCGGACGAGAGTCGATGAGCTCGATCGTGCCACCGGCGGCCTCGATCTTGCTCCTGGCCGCTTCGCTGACGGCGTGGACTCGCACGGTGACGGCCCGATTGATCTCGCCCTTGCCCAGTACCTTGATGAGCCTGTCGCGTTTGCGCACCACCCCTGCGGCATGAAGATTCTCGGCGGTGAACTCATCTCCTTCGAGCTCGTCCAGCTTGCCCACGTTGATGGCCCCGTAGATCTTCCTTTGAGGAGGTCTGAACCCTTTCAGCTTCGGAACGCGCCGGATGAGGGGCATCTGGCCACCCTCGAAGAAGGCCTGAACCTCGCCTCGTGCCTTGGTGCCCTTCGTGCCTCGACCGGCCGTCTTACCCTTGCCGGCCGCCTCACCGCGTCCCTTCCGGGTGCGCGTCTTGCGGGCGCCCCGCGGCGCTTTCAATTCGTGCGGCTTCACTATGACTTCAACTCCTCGACCCGAACGAGGTGGCTCACTGCATCGATCATGCCTCGAATCTCGGGCTTGTCCTCGTGCACCACCGTGTGACCCACGCGCTTGAACCCCAGGGCCCTTATGGTGCCCCGTTGCTTGTTTCCCTTGTCGCGCGCGGAGCGAATCTGCGTCACCTGTAGCTTCGCCATGTCCTACCTGGCACCCGGTGTGGCGTCGCGCAGCAAGTAAGGCGGAGCGACTTCTTCGAGGGTCTTGCCGCGACGCTTGGCGACGAGTTCGGGCGTCTGAATATTCTTGAGTGCCTTGACCGTCGCGTGGACGATGTTGATGGCGTTGTCGGAGCCCAGAGACTTCGAAAGGATGTCGCGGATGCCGGCGCACTCGACTACGGCACGAACCGGACCTCCGGCGATCACACCGGTTCCCGGTGAAGCCGGCTTCAAGAGAACCACCCCACCCGAATCCTCTCCGGTGATCTCATGAATAATGGTCGAGCCGACCATGGGAACGCGGAAGAAGTTCCGCTTCGCCTCTTCGATGCCCTTCTGGATCGCGGCCGGAACCTCGCGCGCCTTGCCGTAGCCGATGCCCACTTGACCCGCGCCGTCGCCCACGACAACGAGCGCGGTGAAGGAGAAGCGACGTCCACCCTTGACCACCTTCGCGACGCGATTGATCGAGACCACGCGCTCCTCGTACTGCGTGCGGTCGTCATCGCGGCCGCGGCCTCCTCGGCCACCGCCACCGCCCGGTCGTCGTGCCATGGTCTCTTCTCCTCTACTTGGTCTCTAGACTTCCAGGCCGCCCTCGCGGGCGCCCTCCGCTATGGCCTTGACGCGGCCGTGGTAACGGAACCCTCCACGATCGAAGGTAACCGCCTCGATGCCCGCCCCCTTGGCCCGTTCGGCGATCGCCTCGCCGACGGCCTTCGCCGCGCGCATGCGGTCGTCGTTCGTTCCCGCATCCTTGAGCGTCGAGGCGGAGGCCAAAGTGCGGCCTGCAAAATCGTCGATCACCTGCGCGTACATGTGCCGGTTGGACCGGTAAACGGCCAAGCGCGGCCGCTCGGCAGAACCGACGATCTTCTTGCGCACGCGCCGGTGTCGCCGCTGCCGTCCCTGTACCTTCTTCTTTGCGTCCACTGACATCCCTTGGTTTCTAAACCGCAGCCTTTGCGGCCTTGCCGGCCTTCCGGTGAATCCGCTCGCCCTCATAGCGAATGCCCTTGCCCTTGTAGGGCTCGGGCTTGCGAATCGACCGGACCTCGGCGGCCACCTGCCCGACGAGCTCCTTGTCGATCCCCCTGACCGTGATGCGGGTCGGAGCGGGCACCTCGAACTCGATGCCCGCCGGTGCCGGCTTGCGAACCGGATGCGAGTAACCCACGAGAACCTCGAGGTCGTTGCCCTGCTTGCTCGCCCGGTACCCGACGCCGGAGATCTCGAGCCTCTTCTCGAAGCCCTGCGTCACGCCGACCACCATGTTGTTGATCAAGCTGCGAACGAGTCCGTGCAAGGCCCGAACCTCGCGCTGCTCGGAGGAACGCGTCACCCGGATCTCGCCCTCGGCCTGCGCGACCTCGATCTTCTCCGGAAGTCTGCGCTGCAGCTCGCCGCGGGGTCCGTTCACGGTTACGTTGGTTCCGACGATCGACACATTCACCCCATCGGGGATGGGAATCGGTGCCTGTCCGACTCTCGACATTCTCTCCCCCTACCAGACGTAGGCCAGCACTTCGCCGCCCACTCGGCTGCGACGCGCCTGCTTGTCGGTCATTACTCCCTGGGAGGTCGAAATGATCGCCACACCCAGACCCCCAAGCACGCGCGGCAGCTCCCCGGCCCCGCGATAGACCCGGCGTCCGGGCTTGCTTATCCGGCGGATGCCGGAGATCGCGGGCTGACGCTCCTCGGAGTACCGGAGGCGCATCTTGATCGCAGGATGACTCCCGTCGGTGACGCGCTCGTAGGCGTCCACGTAGCCCTCCTCGACCAGGATCCTGGCGATGTTCTCCTTGATCTTCGAGGCCGGTATCAGCACATCGGCGTGGGCCGCTCGCGTTGCGTTGCGGATGCGAGCCAGCATGTCTGAGATCGGATCGGTCATGCTCACGACTACCAACTCGCCTTCGTGATGCCGGGGATCTCACCCTTGTGTGCCATTTCCCTGAAGCACAGACGGCACAGCTGAAAGCGCCGGAAGACCGCCCGCGGTCGCCCACATCGAGCACAGCGCGTGTAGCTGCGCACCTTGTACTTGGGCTTTGCCGCCGCCTTGTTTCTTAGGGCCTTTTTCGCCATCTATGCCTCCACCCTCTGCTGCCTGAAAGGAAACCCGAGAGCCGTCAACAGGGCTCGTCCTTCCTCGTCGTTGCTTGCCGTCGTAACGATCGTGATGTCCATGCCACGCGTCATGTCTATGTCGTCGTAGTCCACCTCGGGGAAAACGAGTTGCTCGGTGACCCCGAAGGTGTAGTTGCCATTACCGTCGAAGGAACGAGGGTTCAGACCCCTGAAGTCTCGGATGCGCGGTAGCACGATCGATGTAAGCCTGTCGATGAACTCCCACATGCGGTCGCCGCGCATCGTGGTTGCAGCTCCGATGGGCATACCCTCGCGAATCTTGAAGGTCGCGAGCGACTTACGAGCACGTCGGATCGCCGGCTTCTGTCCGGTGATGGTCGAGAGGTCCTTGACCGCGCCATCCATGAGCTTTGCGTCGCGGGAGGCCTCACCGACACCCATGTTCACAACCGCCTTCTCGGGTCTCGGGACCTGCATGACGTTCTTTAGTCCCAGCTCCTCGAGGAGCTGGGTGCGGAGCTCTTCGTTGTAGCGCTGCTTCAGGCGCGGCGTGTAGTTGTCTGCCATCTACAGTTCACTTCCCGATCGCTTCGTAACCCGGCTCTTGATGCCGTCTTTGTCGATGCGAAACCCGACGCGCACCGGCTTCTTATCGTCGGGATCGATCAGTGCCACGTTCGAGAGATGAACCGCGGCCTCCTTGTGCTGGATTCCCCCCTCTTGACCTCCACGTCTGCTCATACGGAGCTTCTCGTGACGAGTCACCCGGTTCACGGCCTCGACGATGACCTTGTTCTGCCGCGGGAATACCTGGAGCACCCTGCCCTTGGCGCCCTTGTCCTTGCCGGCGATGACGATCACCTCGTCGCCCTTACGGATCTTGCTCTTGTTCACTCAAATCACCTCCGGCGCCAGCGAGATGATCTTCATGAAGCGCTTGTCCCGCAGCTCTCGTGCTACCGGACCAAATATCCGGGTGCCACGAGGCTGCATCTGTGCGTCCACGATCACCACTGCGTTGTCGTCGAACTTGATGTAGCTGCCGTCGCCTCGGCGCCGTTCCTTGGCGGTGCGGACGACGACTGCCTTGACGACATCTGATTTCTTGACGTTGCCACCGGGAATCGCGTCCTTCACCGTGCACACGACTACGTCGCCCACGCCCGCGTAGCGACGGCGAGATCCACCGAGGACCTTGATGACGAGAACCTCGCGGGCCCCCGTGTTGTCTGCGACACGACACCTGGTTTCCTGTTGGATCACTCTCTTACTTCGCCTTCTCTAGGATCTCGACGATGCGCCAGCGCTTCGTCTTCGAGTAGGGGCGCGTTTCGGCAATGCGCACGGTGTCTCCGACACCCGCCGCGTTGTCCTCATCGTGCGCCTTGAGACGCGTGGTACGACGAACGATCTTTCCGTAGGTCCGGTGCTGGGCGGCGTCGAGCACTTCGACCACGACGGACTTGTCCATGGCATCGCTCACGACACGGCCCGTTCGCCACTTGCGCAGCCCGCGCTGTTTGACGTTCTCTTCGGTACTGCTCACTCTAGAGTCCCCTCGCCTTCGCTGGCCAGTTCGCGCTCGCGCAGCACGGTCTTGACGCGCGCTATGTCGCGACGGAGCAGGCGCACTCTTCTGTAGTTGTCGAGCTGGCCCGTCGCGAGTTGAAAACGCAGATTGAAGAGCTCCTCGCGCGTGTCCTCCAGCCGCTCGGTGAGCTCGCTCACGGGCAGTTCCCTGAGGTCGTCGGTCTTCCTCGCCATTAGTGGATCTCCAACGTCTGCTCACGACTTACGAAGCGGCACTTGACCGGCAACTTGTGGGCGGCCAGCCTGATGGCCTCGCGTGCGAGGTTCTCCGGCACCCCCGCGATCTCGAACATCACGCGACCGGGCTTTACGACTGCGACCCAGCCCTCGGGATTTCCCTTGCCGGATCCCTGGCGGGTCTCCGCCGGCTTCTTGGTGACCGGCTTGTCCGGGAAGATGTTGATCCATACCTTCCCGCCTCGCCGGATGTGGCGGGTCATGGCGATACGGGCGGCCTCGATCTG
>JBOGWW010000172.1:0-3122 GCA_050693655.1 Actinomycetota bacterium
TCGTCGACGCCGACGGCGTCGTGCTCGGGCGCCTCGCCTCCGAGGTTGCGAAGCTGCTGCGCGGCAAGCACAAGCCCCACTTTGCTCCCCACCTCGACTGCGGCGACCACGTGGTGGTGACGAATGCAGCCAAGGTGCTCATGACCGGAAACAAACTGACGAACAAGAAGTACTACCGTCACTCCGGTTATCCCGGCAGCCTCAAGGAAGTGCCCTACGACAGACTCATGACCGAGAAGCCCGAGTTCGCGGTCGAGAAGGCGGTCAGGGGCATGCTCCCTTCGAACAAGCTCGGTCGCCAGATGGCCAAGAAACTCAAGGTCTACGCGGGTCCCTCGCACCCCCACGGGGCCCAGAACCCCAAACCTCTGGATCTGAAGCAGGTCGCTGCTCCGCGCGACCCGGAGCAGGCGCACACCATCGAGGAGGTTGCCGGTGGCTGACGTACTCACCCGGGCCACGGGGCGCCGCAAGGAATCGGTTTGCCGGGCCCGCTTCGTCCCCGGCAGCGGCCAGTGGGAGATCAACGGGCGCCCCTTCGAGGATTACTTCCCCAGCCCCACGCACCGAATGATCATCACCGAGCCCCTACGCCTCACCAACACCGAGGGCCGTTACGACATAGCCGCCAAGGTCGAGGGCGGGGGCCCCTCGGGCCAGGCCGGCGCCCTGCGCCACGCGATCGCACGGGCCCTCGCCGACCTGGACCCGGATCTGAGGGGCATGCTGAAGAAGGCGGGTTTCCTCACCAGAGACGCACGCGAGAAGGAGCGGCGCAAGTACGGGCTCAAGAAGGCCCGCAAGGCGCCCCAGTACTCCAAGCGCTAGGTGGCCCGCCCCACAAATACACATGCGTTTTGGCGGCGAGAAAGCTGCGCCTGGCGGCGTTCTCGCTCCGTCACGTACCTCGGCCGGTACGCTCCTCCGCTGCGGCCTTGCCCGACTTGTTTCTCACTCGCCAAAACATCACTTTACTTATGGGGCGGGCCACTACCTTCGCGGCGCCATGGAAGACCAACCAGATCGACGGAACCGGGGGAAGCCCCGGTTCTTTTGCGTTTTGCCCCCTATGTCACGATTGGAGGGCTCCGGGAGTCCGAGTCGCTCGGGCGCCCTGCCGACGATTCTCGATCTCCCTTCCCCAGGCGGCAGGGGACGTCCCGCACACCGGCGAAGTAGGGGAAGTACTGGCTCTCTGCAGCGTGACGGAGGTGTAGTCCTCCGGTCCCGGTGGGTAGGTAGTCGCGACACCGGCGGAGCCACGCGAAGAAATCGAAGAGGGGACGTTTTAGTTGGCAACCCGGGTGGAAGGGCGCAGGCCCTCTCGGATTTTCGAAGGTCGATTCTTCAGATTGCTGGCCGAGGCCGGTCAGATGTTTGCGGTCGGACTGGAGTCCCTGCACGTTGCCTTCCGGCGTCCCTGGCCCCGTGCGGAGTTCATCGACCAGGTCTGGTTCCTGGTCAAGGTCACGACGATCCCGACCATTCTGGTCTCGATTCCCTTTGGAATGATCATCTCGCTGCACGTTGGATCCTTCCTGACCGAACTGGGTTCCGAGGCTCATATCGGCGCCGCAATGGTGCTCGCCGTGGTGCGCGAGGAGGCACCGGTCGTTACCGCGCTGCTGATCGCCGGCGCAGGTGGTTCCGCGATGTGCGCGGATCTGGGGTCGAGGCGCATTCGCGACGAGATCGATGCGATGCAGGTGCTCGGAATAGATCCGGTGCAACGACTTATCATGCCGCGTCTCATCGCTGCTGCCCTGGTCGCGCTCCTGCTGGATGCCGTCGTATCGGTGGCGGGGATTGCGGGGGGATGGTTCTTCGCCGTGGTCGTACAGCACGGTACCTCCTCGAGTTACTTCTCCTCCTTCAACGAGCTCAGTCAAATAGCCGACCTTTGGATAGCTCTCTTGAAGGCGGTGCTGTTCGGCTACGTCGCGGGCATGGTGGCTTGCTACAAGGGTTACTTCGTGCGCGGTGGACCCAAAGGCGTCGGCGACGCGGTGAACCAATCGGTCGTCATCACCTTCTTGCTGCTGTTCTTCATGAACTTCGTGCTTACCGCCCTGTACTTCAACTTCGTCCCCCAGAAGATCTGAGGTTCTCTGGTGGCAGCCCGAGTACTCCGACGACCGAATATCGCAGGGACGACTGTTCGCCGGGTGGCGGCTCCGTTCGAGGAGGGCGTCGACCAGGCGAAGTTCTACGGCCGCTGTATGAAGTCACTGCCGCCCGCCCTGAGGTACCGGGGAGTCATTCTCAATCTGATCTCGGACATCACGATTGGTGTGGGTGCAATCCTGTTCGGCGCGGGAATGTTCTTCGTAATCTTTTCGATGGCCTTTTTCACCGGAACTCAGGTCGGGCTCGAGGGATTCCAGGGTCTGCAGCAGATCGGAGCGGAGGCCTTCGTGGGGTTGGTCTCTTCGTTTGCGAACACCCGTGAGATCACGCCCCTGGTCGCCGGAGTGGCGCTCGCGGCCCAGGTCGGAACCGGCTACACGGCAGAGCTCGGTGCGGCGCGCATCTCGGAGGAGATCGACGCCCTCGAGGTAATGGCCGTTCCCCCGATGATCTACATGGTGGCGACGCGCATCTGGGCCGCCCTGATCACCATGATCCCCCTGTACCTCGCGGCTCTGTTCTCTTCCTTCCTGGCAACCCAGGCGATCGTCACCAAGTTCTTCGAGCTGAGCTCGGGCACCTACACCCACTATTTCCAGCTGTTCCTGCCGGCGACCGACATCTTCTACAGCGTGACGAAGGCGGTCATCTTTGCGGTGGTCGTGACTCTGATCCACTGCTACTACGGCTTCAACGCCTCAGGCGGGCCCGCCGGAGTGGGGATCGCAACCGGTAAGTCGATCCGCATGTCGATCGTCGTGGTGGTCATCCTGAACTTGTTCCTCTCGCTGCTCATGTGGGGTGGCGGCGACACGATTGCGATCGCAGGATGAGCAAGAGACTCGTCACCCTCGTGGTCGGTTGCCTCATCATCGTGCTCCTGGGGGCCGGTATCTGGTTCTCCGTGCGCGCGGCCTACGGAGCATTCGACGACGCCTATTACGTGAGCGTTGACATCGAACGCGCCGGCCAGCAGATGAAGCCCGGCCTCGACG
>JBOGWW010000173.1:0-9141 GCA_050693655.1 Actinomycetota bacterium
TGTAACCGTCGACCGTGAGCGTCACCGGGTCGGACTGATGGAAGACGTTGATGGTCGGATCTACGAAGCTCGAAACGATGCTCGGCTCGGCGGGCTTGCTGGTATCGATGATCACCTGCTGCGACAGAGCCGCGGAGTAGGCACGCGAGCCGCTGTCGTTGAACGTGATGTCGTGAGACTCGGTACCCAGCCCCGGCCTGATGGGCAGAGCCAGCTCGGCCGCCAGCTTCGGGTTGCGGAAGTCCGTGACGTCGAAGACCTCGATCGCCGGTTTGCCGAGGACCGAGGTGATCAGATCGGAGTTCGAGTTGTAGAGGAAGCGTCCGCTCGGATGAACGGTCTGGTTGTGCGATCCCTTGGCCACCTCGACGAAGGAAACGGTCTTCGGGCTGAGCGGATTCGTGATGTCTGCGATGAAGGTGCCGTTGCGGCCCGTGCCGTTGGCCTTCTTAACGTCGAAGCCGAGCGCGGCGGCCTCCTGGTAGCAGGTCGATGTGCCGTCACCGAAGGTGTCCGAGGTGTAGGTCACGAAGGTCCTGCCCGGCATGTCCTTGCGCTTGAAGACCTGGACGTCGCCCTGAGTGACACCGCAGTCGTAGACGGCCGCAATCCGCGCCCGCTCGGGGTCGGTGATGTCGACGATCTGCATGCCGTTGCGGTAGGAGCCGGCCAGCGCGTACTTGCGCCCCTTGAGGGTGGCGAACTCGATGTCGGTTCCGAAGTTGGGGTCGCCGCCGTTTCGGACCTCGTAGCCGAGGTTGGCGATGTGGCTCATGTTCGGGCTGTGGTCGCCTTCCTCGGCCCCCTGTGCGGCCCCGGGAAGCGGTACGAGCGCCAGGATGCAGGCGAGCGACAAGGCCTTCTTCAGTGCAGACGGCATGAATCCCCCTCGATTCGTCCAGAAGCCGCAGGGGCGGCGCTTGCCGTGAGGGTTCGACGGCTCGAGGGGGACTCCTGCACCGGGGGCCTGAGAGATAAGCGGTTCGAGCGACCGGAGGGGGCGACCCGCTACCCTCTCCCTGCGACCATGTCCTCCGGGCGCCTGGCGCCTACCGAGTCCGATCGGTTAGGGCATCGAGATGAATTCGAGCAGCTGACCCTTCTCGGCGTCATCGGAGACATTGCGTGCCACGTCCGCCGTGCTGATGATTCCGACGAGGTCGTGTCCATCGATTACCGGGAGACGACGTACCTGGTGGTCGGCCATGGTCTTGATGACCTCGCCGATCGAGTCGTCGGCACCGATGGTCACCGGCTTACCCTGGGCGAGCTCGATGACCTTGACCGACGAGGGGTCCTGGTCTTCGGCCAGCACCTTCACGACGATGTCACGGTCCGTCACCATGCCCTTCAGCCGGTTGTCGTCTCCGCAGATGGGCATTGAGCCGACGCTCAGCTTGGATAGCTTCTTGGCCGCGTCGGTGATCGAGTCGTTCTGCTTCAAGCACTCCGGAGAACCAGTCATGATGTCGCGCGCCTTGCCGGCCATGTCTCTGCCTCCTTGATTTGGTCCGTGGGTTACCGGAGCGCGTACCCGAAGGGAGAGGCTTCGAACAAGGTCGAGGGGCAAAGCCTCACGGTCGAGCCGGGATCACTCCCACTCGATGGTGCCGGGGGGTTTGCTCGTGATGTCGTACACGACGCGGTTCACTCCGGGCACCTCGTTCACGATCCTGTTGCTAACTCGCTCGAGCACGTCGTAATCAAGACGCGCCCAGTCGGCCGTCATCGCGTCATCGCTCGTCACCGCGCGTAGGACGATCGGGTGGCCGTAGGTTCGCTCGTCCCCCATCACACCAACCGATCTCACCGCGGGCAGCACCGCGAAGCTCTGCCAGATCTCTCGCAGCAGATCGGCGCGCTTCATCTCCTCGAGGACGATCGAATCCGCAGCCCGCAGCATCTCCAGGCGTTCGAGCGTTACCTCGCCGACGATGCGGACCGCCAGGCCCGGACCGGGAAAGGGTTGCCGCCAGACGATCTCCTCGGGCAAGCCCAGTTCCTCGCCCACACGCCTTACCTCGTCCTTGAAGAGGTTTCGCAGGGGCTCGACGAGCTCGAAGCGCATGTCCTCCGGCAGGCCGCCGACGTTGTGATGGCTCTTGATCTTCGCCGCGTCCTTGGTGCCCGACTCGATCACGTCGGGATAGAGCGTGCCCTGCACCAGGAACCCGGCGTCCTCGACCTCGTCGCGCGCGACCTCTTCGAAGATCCGAATGAAGGTCTCGCCGATGACCTTGCGCTTGCGCTCGGGATCGGTGACACCGGCCAGGTTCTCGAGGAAACGGTCGGAGGCCTTGACGCGGACGAGGTTCATCCGGAGGTGGCGGCGGAAGGTCTCTTCGACCTGCTCGGCCTCACCGGCGCGCAGTAGTCCGTGGTCGACGAACACACAGGTGAGCTGGTCGCCGATCGCGCGGTTCATGAGCGCGGCGGCCACCGACGAATCGACGCCTCCCGAGAGGGCGCAGACGACCCTCCCGTCGCCCACCGTTGCGCGCACCTGCTCGGTCGCGGTTTCGATGATCGATGTCATCGTCCAGCTGGGGAGCAGGTCGCAAGCCTCGTGGAGGAAGTTCTTCAGCACGTCGAGCCCCTTGGGGGTGTGGCTCACCTCGGGGTGGAACTGGACTCCGTAGAGGCCGCGCTCTCGGTTCTCGAAAGCGGCGACCGGACAGGCTACGGTCGACGCCGTCGCGCTGAAGCCCTCGGGCGGGCGCACGACCGCGTCGTTGTGGCTCATCCATACGGTCTGCTCCGTCGGCAACTCGCCGAACAGCACCGCGTTCGGCTCGGCGACCCGGAGATCCGTCTTACCGAACTCGGCGATGCCGGTGTGCCCCACCTCGCCGCCGAGAGCCTGGGCCATCGCCTGCTGCCCGTAGCAGATACCGAGGACCGGCACGCCGAGCTCGAACAGCGCCGGATCGACCTCGGGGGCACCGGGCTCGTAGACCGACTTCGGCCCCCCCGACAGGATGATTCCGCTCGCCCGCATTCCCGCGACCTCGGCGACGGGCGTGTCGTGGGGAACGATCTCGGAGTAGACGTGGCACTCGCGCACCCGCCGGGCGATGAGCTGCGCGTACTGGGCGCCAAAATCGATGACCAGAACCTTGTCCACTGAGGGCAGGCTACCGCGCCCGCGATCTGTGGGATCGGATCGGACCCCAGGTTGCATCTTTTGCATGACTTATTTATATTTCATGCAAGTTACTTACTAGAGGAGAATCATGGCGGGTGTGAGAGAGCGACTCGAGGCGGCCATCACGGGACCTCTCTTGACTCCGGAAGACGCGGAGAGAGCCGCACGCGCCGCCGAAGCACTGGCGGCCTACATACGGGCTGCGAACGCGGCGGAGTGGGCTTTGGTCGGCCGGTCGTCCCCCACCGGTTCCGCGGGGCTGAAGCATCTCAAGCTCGAAGATGCCGCAGAGCAGGTGCTCGAAGAAGAGGGTAGGCCCTTGCACGTCCGTGATCTCGGCAAGCGCATCAAAGACGGTGGGTGGGAACACCCTCGCTCCACCAATCCGAGAGCGGACCAGATCAACTACCAGCTCGCCGCTCGGCTCCCGCGGGATCGTGCGGGCCGGTTCAGGCGAGTCGCGCCCAACACCTTTGGACTGGTTCGCTGGGAAAGCGAAGCTCGATCTCGACCCAAACCAAAGCTGGGGACCTTCAGAAGTCGAAAGGGACCCTTCGCGCGAGAAATCGATGAGCGATCCACCGAGACCGCGGTTTCGCCGTGGCGTTAGTGCTCGATACCGGAGTCATCCTGGCCGCCCTCAACGAAGACGATCCCGACCATGTGGCGTCGAGGGAGCTCCTGGAAGACACCCGGGAACCGCTGATCGTTCCCACTCCCATCCTGGTAGAGGTCGACTACTGGCTTCGGAAGCTCGCCGGCGTGGACATCTGGCTGACATTCTGTGAAGAGATCGATGCGGGGGCGTACACCATGCATTCGCTCGATACCCGGACCTTGATGGCTGCGGTCCGCCTTCAAGTGCAATACGCGGACAATCCCATCGGCTTCGTCGATGCGGCGGTCGCGGCCACCTGCGAGGCACTCGGAGAGCGGAAAATCGCCACGCTCGATCATCGTCACTTCGGGGTGATCCGACTCGGCGACCGCCCCCTGGAGATCGTTCCGTCGTAGCGGCGGGAAAGATCGATATCGGTCAGGGCGTCAGCAGGGTGACCAGGCGCCTGTTGCTGACGGCCAGGCCCGCGGCCCCCATGGCGGCGAGAAACGCCACGTGACCCAGCAAGTAGAGCCCGACGTCGCCCAGCATCAGCCCTCGAATCATCGCCACGCCGTGATACAGCGGCGACAGGTGCGCAACGACCTGGAGCCAGTCGGGATAGACGCTTAGTGGATAGAACGTCGCCGAGAACAAGAACAACACCAGCACCGCGAGGTTGACCAGTTCGAAGTCCTGCCAGGAGCGCATGTAGGTCGTCGCCGCCATGCCCGTGGCACCAAAAGCGAAACCGACGAGGATCGCGGCGGGAAGCGCCAGGATCGACCAGGGCGACTCCACCAAGCCCATGACCAGCAGGACCACGATGTAGCCCACCGCATAGACCGACCCTCGGATCTGCGACCATCCGATCTCGCCGAGGGCGATGTCGAAGGGTTGCAAGGGGGTCGCGAGCATCGCATCGTAGGTCTTTGCGAATTTGAGCTTGAAGTAGATGTTCATCGTCGACTCGAATATCGCTCCGTTTGCGGCCGCGGCCGCCAGCAGCGCGGGAGCCACGTAGGTCGTGTAGTCGAAGACCGCGCCGGAGTCGAGACGAATCTCACCCACCAGACTCCCGATACCGATGCGAACCGCGAACAAGTAGACGAGCGTCTCTATGAACCCCGAGAAGATGACGAGCCATATGTGCCGGTACACGAGCACGTTGCGCTCGAGAACGTAGCGCACTCGCGACCGGCCCAGCAGGAGCGGTGGCGTTATGCGCCAGGACAGGGTGCGGGCGCTCACGGCCGCAGTCTCCTCTGGAGGTTTCGCTGTGCGAACCACCACCCCACCGTCGTCCACAGCCCCAGGTAGGCGAGGTGGAGGGCCGGGCTGAGGGTGGTTGCGAAGCCAATCGCAGCCGCCCGGCAGAGCTCCACTCCGTGCCACAGCGGGGTGACGAAGGCCACCGGTTGAAGCCACTCGGGTAGCTGGTCGATGGGGAAGAAGGTGCCGGAGAACAGGAACATCGGAAGTATGGCGAAGCGGAACACTCCGGCCAGGCGGGTCTCGTCCTTGGCGATGGCCGTGTAGGCGGTCACCGGCGCGGCGAAGGCCATTCCCGTGAGAATCGCAGCCGGCAGGGCCGCGAGCACCTCGAGTGGGGCCAGGACGCCGAGCACCGCCGACACGATGGCGAAGGCCACCGCCGCCAAGGCAACGCGCACACCCATCCACAACATGTTGCCCGTCACCAGATCGCCGACGCGCACTGGCGTGGCCAGTGCGGCGTGATAGGTCTTCTGCCACTTGATTCCCGCCAGCACGGGCCAGGATCCCTCGACGGCACCCGTCTGCATCGCAGTGGCCGCCATCAGGCCCGAGGCGATGAAGCTGACGTATTCGACTCCTCCAAGTGAATCGGTCGCGGGATTGCGATCGATGATCGATCCCAGACCGAATCCCATCGCGAGCAAAAACAGGACCGGGTTCAGAAACGCCGTTACCGCGCTCCCCTGCCAGGTGCGTTTGTAGACGCGCGCATTCGCTTCCACCACGCGCAAGGACTGAATCATCAGTCGATCAACCTTCGCCCCGTCAGGCGCAGGAAGACGTCCTCGAGCGTGCTGCGGCGCACGACGATGCTCTCCGGCATGATCCCGCGCTCGTGAATCGACCCGACCGCATCGTCACCATTCTCCGTGTAGAGCAGAATGCGGTCGGGCAACTGCTCGATCCTCTGTGCCAGCCCATCGAGCCGGTTGCCGACGTGCTGCTGTGCCCCCACCTCGAAGCGAAGCTCCACCACCTCGCGCGTCGAGAACTGCTTGATGAGCGAGCTCGGCGAGCCCTCGGCGACGATGTGAGCCTTGTCCATGACGACCAACCGATCGCACAGCTGTTCGGCCTCGTCCATGTAGTGCGTCGTGATGATCAGAGTGACGCCGCGTTGCTTGAGCCGGTAGAGCCGGTCCCACAACACGTGGCGCGCCTGCGGGTCGAGACCCGTGGTGGGCTCGTCGAGGATGAGAAGTTCCGGCTCGTTGATGAGCCCCCGAGCGATGGTGAGCCGGCGCTTCATGCCGCCGGACAGAGGCTCGACCTTGCTGTCCCTGCGCTCGGTCAACTGCACGAAATCGAGAAGCTCATCGATGCGCTCCCGCAACAGGCTTCCGCCGATCCCGAAGTAGCGCCCGTAGATATACAGGTTCTCGTTGACCGTGAGCTCGGTGTCGAGCGTGTCCTCCTGCGGCACCACCCCGAGCCGCGCACGGATCTCGGGGCCCTGCGTCGCGGGATCCATTCCCAGGACCTGAAGTCCCCCGCTCGTGACCGGCGAGACCGATGCGATCATCCGCATCGTCGAGGTCTTGCCGGCGCCGTTGGGCCCCAGGAACCCGAAGGCCTCGCCACGAGCGATCGAGAAATCCACTCCGTCGACCGCGACGAAGTCGTCGAAGCGCTTGGTCAGCGCCTGAGCTGTAACGAGGTCACCGCGGTCGCGGGCTGCCGCAGCCGGACGCGCCTCTGCCGTTTCCTGTTTGTGCATCGATTCTCCTGCGAGCTAGGTGCTCGGCAGAGTCCCCCGGAGGCATTCTGCCACGCCTCGTTCTAATGGAGAGCCAGGGCCATAATCCGGCCCGATTGGACGGCTACTTCGGCTTGCGCGCCTCGACGACGATGCTCAGGTCGTCCTCGTCCGTCGCCGCCCCGTGATCCTCGAGACCCGCCTTCATGTTCATTCGTCGCACCTTCCTCTCGAGGTCGTGGCTGAGCTCGAGCAGCAGCCAGCCACCCGGCTTCAGCCAGTGCGCCGCACCTCCGATGGCCATTCGCATCAAGAAGAGGCCGTCGTCGGTCTCGTCGGAGAGCGTGTAGACGGGTTCGTACTCGCGCACCTCGGTGGGAAGGTCCTCGAGCTCTTCCTTCGGGACGTAGGGGACGTGGCCCGTGATGACGTCGACTCGTTCCTCGAGCGCCGGGGGCAGCGCCCCATACATGTCGCCGACCTTGAAACGCACGTTGTCGAGCTCGAGCTCGCGCGCGTTCTCGCGACCGAGCTTGATCATGTCCTTTGCGATATCGGTGCCCCACACTTCGGCGTTGGGCACCTCGGCGGCGAGGGCGAGAGCGATGGGTCCCGTGCCGGTGGCAACATCGACCACCACCGGGTCCTTGCGCCCCTTCAGCTTGTTCAAAGCTCGTTCGACGACCAGCTCCGAGGAGGGTCGCGGCATGAACATGCCCGGTTTCACCTTGAGGTCGTAGCCGAAGAAGGTGATGAATCCGATCAGCAGAGGAAACGGTTCTCCTCCCGCCCTGCGTGCGACGAGTGAAAGGAAGCGCTCGCGCCGACGGCGAGGCACCTCCTCGTCGGGATCGAGATCGTCCTCATCGACTTCGAGCACCGCGGCCATGAGCTCCTCGGACTCACTGCGGTGATCGTGGTCGTCGAAGAGCTGAGTCGAATCGTTAAGTACGCGCTCGGCGAGGTCGAGGAGTGCGCCGACTTTTCTTGGTTCCATGACGGCGCATCATAAGCGTGCGCCTGACCCGCGCTTGCCTCGGCAGGATCAGCAGCAGCAGGAATCCACCCTGTGGTCCATCGTGAAATGATGCACCTTCGATGGCGCCGGCGTCCGTCTTTGTCACGGATCTCGGACGATTCGAGCAGTCTGCGGCTGAGCTCTTCGCCAAATCGGCAAGCGAGATGCTCGTCTCAACGGGCCGGGATAGAGATAGAAGGCGCGGAGCGCATCCGGGAACGCGGTACCAAGAGTGCCGCCTCGAACCAGGTGCGTCCCCGGAACGGTCCGAAACCTTGGTCCGGTAGTGCCACGCGGCGGGGCTAGGAGCTGCCCGTCAGTTCCTGGGGGGTCTCGGCGAACTCGGGAAGGTCGACGCTCGGCTGCTCGTGCTCGGTCGACAACACGATGGTGGTGCGCGTGCGCGCCACCCCGTGGATCGAGCGGATGCGCCGGAGGACCTGTTCGAGCTCCTTACTCGTGGAGGTGCGGATCTTGACCAGGTAGCAGTCCTGTCCCGCGATGCGGTGGAACTCGAGCACCCCGGGTTCCTCGCAGATGCGGGCGACGATCGGTTCGTCCAAGGCGAACTCGCTGCCATCGGCGAGGGATACCTGGCAGAAGGCCACGTGCGGGAGCCCGATCGCATCGGGATCGATGACGGCGGTGTAGCCGGCGATAACGCCACACTGTTCGAGTTTGCGAACGCGCTCGTGCACCGCGGGGCCCGAGAGCCCCACTTGCTTAGCGATTGCTGCGTGACTCATACGACCGTCCTGACGGAGAAGCGACAGGATGTGCCGGTCGATCCGGTCGAGGCCGGCAGCCAAGGCTACCGACCTCTCCGGAAGCGACGGGGGGATTGGCGCCGCTCGGCCGGGGGGAACGACCTAACCGGCGCCAAGGGGTAACGGATCAACAGGTCGATAGATGACATCAGAGGTGCACCCGACCCTGGGAGGCCGCCAACTCGATCTCGTCGGAGTGCCTGTTCCAGTCGGATCCGTCACGCGACTCGGAGCCGAATCGGGAGGCCAGGAGGTCGAAGCCCAGGATAAGCACGGCTACGATTATTAGGCCAAGGAACATTCTCACCACCACTTTCTAGGCCACTCCCTCATCTGACTGAAGGAACTATATCGTCCAACCTCCCCCACTGCAAATCTATTCCAAGTTTCTACGAGTTCTTGATATCCGAAGGGATCCTGAGTGGCGAGTTATTCTTAGGATTCTTCGGCCTGCGAGGCCCTCTAGCTAAGAATCCACGGTCACAAGCATGCCAACTGGTGGTCGCCGGTTTAGTTCCGATGGACAAGGCCGAAAAGGCGGGCACCAAGGAAGCGATTTGGCCGGGCCTTCCCGTTTTTTCGCGCGGGGGGCTTGGGGGGAGACCTGATGGTCGAAAAATCCGACGGTCGGCGTTCTCT
>JBOGWW010000174.1:0-16303 GCA_050693655.1 Actinomycetota bacterium
GAGTACCTCTCCGGAGGCGCGCTTTCGGACCTCGTCGGCGAGCCGATAATGCCCGAGCGCGCGCTCGAGTTCGTCGAGCAGGCAGCCCGGGGCGCAGGCGCCGCCCACGCTCATGGAGTCGTTCACCGAGACCTCAAACCCGCGAACATCCTGCTCGACGAGGACGGCCGACCAAAGCTGGCCGACTTCGGCATCGCCGCGGCGCGTGGCGGAGAGCGGATGACGGCGACGGGCCAAACCATTGGGTCGCCCCACTACATCTCGCCGGAGCAGGTCTCGGGACGGAGCGCCACGTCGGCATCCGACGTCTACAGCCTCGGGATCGTGCTCTATCAATTGCTCACCGGTACCCGGCCCTACGAACACGAGAACGTGACCGCGGTCGCGATCAGCCACGTCGACTCCGAGCCCGAGCCACCCAGCTCACACATTGAAGATCTCGACCCCGCCATCGACGCCCTTGTGTTGAGGTGTCTCGCGAAGTATCCCGAAGACCGTTACGCCGACGGCAACGAGCTCGCCGACAGCATCGCGTCGGGCGCCTATCTCTACGAGAACGCCCATCTGCTCGAAGACGAAGGGGAGCCCGCCCCTCACAACCGCGGCCGGCGGCTGCTGCTTGGAGCTGCGGCCGCTCTCGCGGTCGCCGCGCTCGCGCTCGCGGGCGTTCTGTCACTGGGATCGGCTGAGCGAGCGCCGGCAACCAACGACGGTAAAACCACCGATGGGGAAGTCACGGACGGCAGAAGCCCCGCTCCCTCGCCCAGCGAAACCTCACAACCGGCGGGCGCCACCACGACGCAGTCGCCCCCGGAGGACTCCGAGACCGAAGACTCACAGCGGCCCGCCCGCCGCAACGATCGCGGCGAAGGTGGCTCCTCTGGTCCGAGCGAGCCCGATCCCGAACCGGAGCCGGAGCCATCGCCCTCGCCCGAACCCTCGCCGTCGCCCGAACCCACTCCGACCGGCGGAGACACCGGCTAAGTGGTCCGCCCCATTAGTAAAGTGATGTTTTGGCGAGTGAGAAACAAGTCTGGCAAGGCCGCAGCGGAGGAGCGTACCGGCCGAGGTACGTGACGGAGCGAGAGAGTGAATCCCAATTCCGCCCTTGGCGGAGCCATGCCGCCAGGCGCAGCTTTCTCGTCGCCAAAACGCATGTGTATTTGTGGGGCGGGCCACCAAGGCGCCTCCGTTTAGGCGGCGCCCTGCGGGCGTGCCGGCTCTCAGCCTTCGCTGCCGTTGCAGGTTTCGGGAGACCACAGACCCGCGTCGGTGGCGCGGGCCTCTCGCTGCAGAGTGACGAACAACTTGCTGTGACGAACGTTCGGGGGATAGGTGTACGCGGTCGCATAGCCGTTGAGCACCAGCCGCGCATTGACCATCTCTTCGCCGAGATAGACGTAGCGCAACAATCGGTCGTACCCATCCGTCTCCTCGACGTCCTTGACGAGCGTGACGCGCCGGCCCTCGAGCAGGGCCTTTGCCGCGGCGCCGGCTTCCTTGCCGAAGCACTCGACCGGCGACCCGGGTTTTACCGACTCCGGCGTATCGATGCCTATGAGGCGGACGCTGTGGGTCTCGCCGATGGCGGAGTGGCCCGCCCCGGGACCTTCCGATCGATCGTCGAGTCGCACCTCGACCGTGTCCCCGTCGACCACCCGCTTGACCTCGGCGATCTCGAAACCGCCCGGCTCATCCGCCAGTGTCGCGGGCGCCGGTCGGGCGAGGTCAACCTCGTGCCCGGCACAGGCCGAGACCAATAACAGACACAGAAGCAGCCGTCTCACCGATCGAACGCTATCGGGCGCCTGCGACGGCAAGGGATTGTGGGGAGGGATGTTCGCATAGCGAGCACCATTACCCTCAAGCCGCGGCGGGGCTGTGACGTGCGTCACACTCGGAAATTTTCTTCAGAGGGAAACCGGTGGGACTCCACCGGCCCCCCAAACCAGACCTGCCGGTCAAGTCACGGTTCGTTACGGTGTGCGCTGAACGAGCAATGACACTATCGAGGTGAGGATGGCCTTCGCCACGAAGATGAAAGAAATGCAGACCGCCGGGCTTCTCGACTTCAGCTCCGATGTACCCCACCTCACCGAGAAGGGTCGCGACTACTTACGCATCCTCGATGATGCCGGCACTCAGGAAATCGCCGACGCGGGCGAGGAAGATCAAGTCGACTTCGTGCTGTCTACCAACGCCGTCTGGCGCTGACATTCCTAAACCGCACGGGGGGTAGAGAGCCCGGCTCGAGTGAGTCGGGCTCTCTCTTTGCGGCCCCCGCTTGAATCGATCCGATCGCACCCTCAAGCCTGATGTCCACCGCCCTCGCCTTGATTGAATTCTTGGTTGAGCGCGCGCAGCGGGCCCCGACGGGGGTGTCGTGCCGAGGCCCGCCTGCACGCCCCCTCGGCTACTCGGGGACGAGTGTGCCGCTCATGGCTTCGCCATGGATGTTGCAGATAAACTCGGTCTCTTCCTCCGGCATCGTGAAGGTCACCTCGACCGATTCTCCGGATTCGACCGTGTCGGAGTCGAAGCCGGCGTCGGTGCTCGAGAAGGTGTGCGGGTTGTTCCCGTCGTTCGTGAAGGTGACGGTGACTTCCTCACCGGCGGGAGCGCTGATCTCGGCGGGATCGAAGGAGTTGTCCTGCGCGCTGAGCTCGATCGCACCGCCTGCCCCGGCGTCGCCTCCGTCCTCGGTCTGCTCGGAGTCGCCCCCCGCCCCCCCTCCTTCCTCCTCGTCACCGCCGCAGGCCGCGAGTACCAGCGCGGCGATCGCGAGCACGACCAGCAACCTCGACCAGTGGTTGATTCGTAGCGTCACTGCGTCCTCCTCGTGGAGCCGGTTCGCTGCGTTTCCGGATGCGATTCGAGAGTCAATACGGATCTGCCGCCCGGGGCGGTTTGGGAACGCGCCCCTTTTCTTCTCAGGTTTACGATGGCGGCTCACCCTCGCTCTAAGGAGACTCCGATGCCCGAAGCAGTTATCGTCGCCGCCGCCAGGACGCCGATCGGCCGTGCCAAGAAGGGTTCCCTGGTCGAGGTGCGGCCCGACGATTTGATGGGATTTGCGATCTCCGAGGTCATGCGCAAGGTCCCCGAAGTCCAAGGCGGGGAGGTCGTCGACGTGATGATCGGCTGCGGCTTCCCAGAGCAGAAACAGGGGATGAACCTGGGTCGCCGGGTGGCGCTCCTGGCAGGACTTCCGGAGCACGTCCCAGGGACCACCGTGAACCGCTTCTGCGCCTCGAGTCTTCAGACCATCCGGATGGCGTACCACGCGATCAAGGCGGGAGAGGGCGATGTCTACGTCGCGGGTGGCGTCGAATCGATCAGCCAGGTGGACGGTTACCCGAAGGACGCCGACGAGCTGCATCCCAAGCTCTTCGGCGACGAGGCGGAGATCGCCAACGTCTACATCACGATGGGCCTAACCGCCGAGAACGTTGCCGAGCAATACGACGTGAAGCGCGAGGAGATGGACCGGTTCGCCCAGCGCAGCCAGGAGCGCGCGGTCGCGGCGCAGGGCAACGGCTTCTTCGGGCGCGAGCTCTCGCCCTACACGAAGGAGGACGGGACGGTCGTGGGGGCCGACGACGGCCCTCGACCCTCTTCGACGCTGAAAAAGCTGCAGAGTCTCGAGCCCGCATTCAAGCCGGACGGGTCGGTGACCGCGGGGAACTCCTGCCCGCTCAACGACGGGGCCGCCGCGGTGCTGGTGATGAGCGAGGAACGCGCCTCGCAACTCGGCATCCAGCCGCTGGCGCGCATCATGGCGTCGTCGGTCTCGGGCGTCGCCCCGGAGATCATGGGCGTGGGACCCATCGAGGCGGTGCGCAAGGTGCTCAAGTCCGCAGGCATGTCCATCGACGACATCGACGTCATGGAACTCAACGAAGCCTTCGCCGCCCAGGTGCTACCCGTCTGCCGGGAGGTCGGCATGGACCCCTTCAGCGACCGTTTCAACCCGAACGGTGGAGCGATCGCGCTCGGCCACCCCTACGGGATGACGGGGGCTCGCATCATGAACACACTGCTGAACGATCTGCGGAGTACGGACAAAACGATCGGCCTCGAGACCATGTGCGTCGGCGGGGGCCAGGGCATGGCCATGATCATCGAACGTCTCGGATAGCCGCACTCGTTAGGTCTTTCGTCTCACACGGTTAAGGGCAGCGTCACGCGGTAAAGTCCTAACGAGGGTTTGGATGGGCTTCTGTCACGACAAGGGGGCACAGTGGCCGAGATCGTCTTGGAAGACGTAACGAAACGGTACGGAGACGGCACGCTCGCCGTGGATAGTCTCGACCTCGAGATCGACGACGGGGAGTTCATGGTCTTCGTGGGCCCCTCGGGCTGCGGGAAGACCACCGCTCTGCGCATGATCGCGGGCCTCGAGACCATCACCGACGGCAAGCTCAAGATCGGTGACAACATCGTGAACGACATGCAGCCTAAGGATCGGGACATCGCCATGGTGTTCCAAAACTACGCCCTCTATCCGCACATGACGGTGCGCGACAACATGGCCTTCGGTCTCAAGCTCGCAAAGACGGACAAGGGTGAGATCGAGGAACGCGTCAACGACGCCGCCAAGGTGCTGGGTCTGGACGAGTATCTCGACAAGAAGCCGCGCGCCCTCTCCGGTGGTCAACGTCAGCGCGTCGCGATGGGCCGGGCCATCGTGCGCAAGCCGCAGGCCTTCCTGATGGATGAGCCCCTATCCAACCTCGATGCGAAATTGCGCGTCCAGATGCGCAGCGAGATCGCCCGCATTCAAAAGGATCTTGCGGTCACGACCGTCTACGTGACTCACGACCAGATCGAGGCCATGACGATGGGGGACCGGGTCACCGTCATCAAGAAGGGCGAGCTGCAGCAGGTGGGAACCCCCACCGAGTTGTTCGAACATCCCAACAACCTGTTCGTGGCCGGCTTCATCGGAAGCCCGTCGATGAACTTTGCTTCTTCGACGCTCGAAGAGTCGAACGGCGGGCTGACCGCCAAGGTCGGGGACCAGACCCTGAAGATCGGCAAGGAGGAGGTCTCGCAACGTCCCGCGCTCAAGAAGTCCGCCGGCAAAGAGGTCGTACTCGGGATCCGTCCCCAGGACTTCGAAGATCCGGAGTATGCCCAGGAGTCGGGCGAGGGCACGCGCCTCAAGGTCAACATCGATCTCATCGAAGCCGTCGGAACCGAGACCATGGTGCACTTCAAGGTGGACGCTCCCCTTGCGATCACCGAGGACATGAAGGAGCTCGCGGCCGATGTCGGCGGCGAGGAGATCGCTCAACTCGAGCGCAAGGCAAAAGAGGGCAGGAACGAGTTCACCGCCGTACTCGATCCGCGGAGCAAGTTGCGCAAGAACCAAGACGTGGAGCTAGCGGTGGACACCTCGAGGCTGCACTTCTTCGACCCCGAGACGAGCCAGGGCATCTACGACCAGCAGTAGGTGAGACTCCAGGGTCACTGATCGGCGGCCACGTCGGCGTCGATACTTGCGGCCGTGATCCGGTCGCTGCCCGCGTCGCACGCTTCCGTCAATGCCACGTGCGCGGTGCGGATGGCCCACCGCAGATGATGCTTGCCCTCCTCGTAGATCCTGAAGAGATGTTGGAACAGCAACTGCTGCACGACCTCGAGCTTCTCCTCGGGTGTGATCGACACGGCGGCCTCGGTCTGGCGCGCGAGGTCGGTCCCGAGCTCTCCCTTGATCCACCCGAACGACACGCCGACCCTTCCCCCGGTGTCGCGACCGGTTCTCACCGGTACCACCAGTGGCGCGACGCCCTGCAGCTCGGGACCGAAGACGTAGGAGATGACGCTCGACTTCCCGCATTCGCTCGATCCGATCAGCGCGACCCGGCCGTTTCTGTGGCCTGCTTCTCCGAGTCGTGCTTCCACCCTGGGGCTCCCCGACAGATCGTCGAACGGAACGTGCACCTCGCGTAGAGCCTCATGGGTCGGTTGGTGATCGAACGCGTTCTGACTGCGAAGGTACTGAAGGAACGCAGCCGTCACCGGGTTCTCTCCACATCGGGGTTCAGGTAATACATCTGTCGTCTCCCCTCGCGCCGAGACGCGACCACACTCGCGGTCTCGAGGTCCTTGAGGATCTGGACGATCCGAGGCCGCGTGAAGCCAAGTCGCTCCAGGAGTCGTTCGTCGCCGGCGTGCACGGGAGCCAGGGACTCGAGCTCTCTGAACAACAGCGCATGCGAGCGTCCGAGAGCGCGGGCTCGGCGGGCGAGCTCTGCGTCCTCCTGCAAGTGGCCCTCGTCGCCACCGTGCATCAGCGCCGTGCGGGCCGCCGCGAGCAAGGCACCGGGGTTCGTTCACTCGTGCTAACGATCCGGTCCATCAGCCCCTCAAGCAGGCGAGCGTCCTCCGATTCCCCCGCGAGTTCAATCCGCCTCCTCAGTAGCGTCCGCGCTTCCCGTTCGTCCAGCGGGCCGAGCTCGAGGATCGAGTCGAAGAACGAATCGGCAGGAGGTTCAAGGTACTCCGAGCGTCTGACAAGAAGTCCGGACACCACCCACTGATGGGGGTACTGCCACAGAACGTCGCGGAAGCGCCCGAACAGGGTCTGCGAAGCACCCGGGAGAGAGATTGTCCACGAAGACCACCGTCGCCTCATCCGTCGCAGAGGCCATCGCCTCGACGTCGGATTCCGTCACCGTGGCTCCGGCCTCGGCCGGCTGCCCGCGAGCTTCGCCTCGGAGCGCCGCTCGAAGCCCTTCCACCAGCAGGGCCGGGGTCTCGTGGACGTGGCCGTCCGCGAAGGCCGTCAGGCGATCCTCCTCGGCCGCCCGGCGCTCCAGGTGACGGAGAAAGGAGGTGCGCCCGGCCTTGGGGTCGCCGAGCACCAGGACGTTGAAGCTCAGCTCCAGCGCCCTCAGGGCGGCTCCCACCTCCCGCTCGCGGTCGACGAACAGGCGCGCGTCGGCATCGGATCCGGACAGCGGCCGCTGGCTGATCTGCAGCATTTACATATCTAACAGTTAGACGTGTAAATCCGTCGAGCTAGGCGAAGAAGTGCTCCCTCGGGCTCCGGTTCAGCGACTCCGGACCCTCCTCACCGAGGTGCACGATGTTCTCGAAGCGCACCCCGAAGCGACCCGGCAGGTAGATCCCTGGCTCGATCGAGAAGACGTGACCGACCTCTAGGGGCTGTTCGTTCGCGCCGGTGAGATAGGGGGGCTCGTGAACCTCCAGACCGAGCCCGTGCCCCGTGCGGTGGATGAAACGGTCGCCGTAGCCCGCCTCCGTGATTACCCCGCGGGCGGCCGCGTCGACCTCTCCGCAGGGGACGCCGGGCCCTGCCACCTCGAAGGCGGCGTCGTAGGCCGCGCACACGATCTCGTAGCAGTCCTTGACTTCGGGGTTGAGACTTCGGGGAAAGTAGATCCGGGTGATGTCGGACCAGTAGCCGTCCACCGCGCAGCCGAAGTCCATCAGCAGCAGCCGGTCGGTGCCAATGCGCTCCGACGATCCCACGTGGTGGGGCATGGCGGCGTGGGCGCCCGAGGCGATGAGCCCCTCGGGGGTCGGCCGGTGGCCCCTCTCGAGATAGCGAGCCTGAATCCGGCCCGCCAGCTGCGCCTCGGTGAGCTCCTCGAGCGCCAGCGTGCCGACCCATTCCACGGTTTCGTCGGTAACCGCGCCCGAGCGACGCAGCGCGTCGACCTCGGCGGCATCCTTTCGTTCCCTGAGTCGCCCGAGGAGTCCGTCGTTCAGCTCCACCCGGAGGTCCGGCCGCGCCGAACGCAGCAGGGCCCAGCTCCAACTCGGGAGCGAACCCTGGATGGCGAGTTCGTCGCTGCCCTCGAGAGCCGCGGCGGCCGCGGACTCGGGGCCGCTCGCGTCGTCCCACACGAAGAGCTCGGCCCCGCCGGGCAACTCCTTGGACTCGTCGGCGAGAAGCTCCGGAACGACGAGCCTCAGATCGCCGTCGGGACGCACGATCAGTCCGAAGAGCCGCTCGATCGAAACGGGATCGAGTCCGGTCAGATAGGTGAGGCCCACCGAGGGCTCGACCCACAGCGCCTTCACGCCCGCGCCGCCCAGGGCGGTCTGGAGGCGTTCGAGGCGGCTTCGATGGGTCTCCGCCGAAAAGCTCATCCGGCTATCTTGGCACGATGATCCGGATTGCCGCGGTCGGCGACATTCACTTCGAGCGCGACGCGGGCGGGCCGCTGAGACCGTTGTTCGAACGACTGGACGAGGAAGCCGACCTGCTCTTGATCGCGGGCGATCTCACCCATCACGGCGACCCCGAACAGGCGCGCGCGCTCGCAAGCGAGCTCAAAGACCTCCCGGTGCCCATCGTGGCGGTCCTCGGCAATCACGACTACAGCCTCGACCGGGAGGGAGAGATCGCTCACATCGTCTCCGACGCGGGGGTGACGGTGCTCGAGGGCGACGCAATGACCATCGAGGTCGAAGGTCGGCGCGTCGGCGTCGCGGGAACCACGGGCTTCGGCGGCGGCTGGCCTCCTTGCTGGCAGGCGTCGGGCGAGCCGGAGACGAGAGCGTTCATCGGACGCACCCAGCGTCTGGCGCGCGGACTCGAACAAGCGCTGTCGGCGTTGGACGGCGCGACGCGGATCGCTCTCCTCCACTACTCGCCCGTCGAGACCACGATCGCCAACGATCCTCCGCAGCTGTGGCCCTGGCTGGGCAGCTACCTTCTGGGCGAGGCGCTCGATAATGCGGGCGCCGACCTGGCGTTGCATGGTCACGTACATCTAGGCATCCACAAGGGCGACACGCCGGGTGGAGTTCCGGTCAGGAACGTGTCGCGTCCCCTGCTCGGACGGCCCTTCGCGATTCTGCGCTTGGACCCCGAGCAGGGTCTTCTGGATTAAGAGTTACTTGACCGCGCCGGCGAGAAGTCCCTGCACGAAGTAGCGCTGGAAGGCGAAGAACACCACCAGGGGGATGAGCATCAACAGCATGGCACCGGGGGCGATGACGTCGATGTTCGTTCCGTACTGCCGCATCTCCTGCCTGATGATGACGGTCAGGGGCGCGCCCTGGCCTCCGAACGTCAGTCCGACGAGCAGGTCGTTCCACGTCCACAGGAACTGAAAGATCAGCAGCGACGCGATCGCGGGCATACCGAGCGGCAAGACCAAGCGGCGAAAGATCTGCCACTCGGACGCGCCGTCGATGCGCGCTGCCTCCAGTAGGTCCTTCGGAATGCCGGCGAAGAAGTTGCGTAAGAGAAAGATCGCGAACGGCAGGCCGAAGGCGATGTGAAAGATGATGACCGCCCAGATCGTCCCGAAGATGCCGGTGACGTTGAAGAGCCGCGACGCGGGGATCAGGGCCATCTGCAGCGGCACCACGAGCATCGCCACGACCAGGAGGAACAGCGCGTCTCTACCCTTGAAGCTGACCCACGCGAAGGCATAGGCGGCGAGCGCCGCGATGACCACGACGAGAAGCGAAGCCGGAATCGAGATCTTCACCGTGTTCCAGAGTCCCCGCATGATGTTGTCGTTCTCGAGCAGGGCCGAGTAGCCGTCGAGGGTCATGCGCGCCGGCGCGCTGAGAACCGTCCACCATCCCGACTCGGCGTAGTCGGCCGGCTCTCTAAAACTGCTTATCAGGAGTCCAATAGACGGAACCAACCAGAACAATCCCACGAGGATGAGAAAGATGTTGAGGGGTCCGCGCGCGAACCCGCGACTGAGGCGCGCGGCGATGGGCTCTTTCGTCTTGGTCGCTACGCGCGGGCCGGCGACGCCCTCGGCGGTGGAGCTCATGATTCCTCCCTTCTGAAGCGACGCAGGTTCAGCCACATGATCGGAATGACCATCAGGAACAGGAACACGGCGATGGCCGCACCGATGCCGTACTGGCGCCCCTGGAACGAGGTGCGCCACATGTCGAGTGCCACCACGCTGGCGGCGTTGATGCTGTTACCGGGCGCAGTCACGTAAACGATGTCGAAGATCTTCAGCACGTTGATGGTCATGGTGATGAAGACAACTCCCAGGATGGGCGCCATCAACGGCACCGTGACGAGCCGGAACACCTGCCACTCCGTCGCTCCGTCGGTGCGCGCCGCCTCGAGCAGGTCGCGCGGCAGCGCCGCCAGGCCGGCCGCGATGATGATGACCGCGAATCCGACGTAACTCCAGATGAACGCCCCGATGATCGCGGGAGTGACCAGGGCAGGGGCCAGCCAGGCAAGGCCCTGGAAGCCCTCGTCGAAGTTCGACGCAGCCACGCGCGCGGTCAGGGGACCTTCGCCGGGATCGTCGATGGTCACCGATCCGTCCGGACCGGTGGACTCGGCCGCCACCACACCACCGGAGGAGTCCACGAGCTCAACCGCCACGCCGGGAAGGCCCAGCTCCCCCTCTTCGATCTCGCCCGGCGTGCCTCCACCGGGCTGGAAATCGCGCCACACCACCGCGGTGATGGCGCCCTCGGCTCCGTCCGGAGCCGTAGCCTGCTCGGCCTCGGACGGCACTTCGTCGTCGGTGATGGAGACCAGCCCGAAGGTGACGACATCGCCCGGAGCGACCTCTTGGTTGGACGTCACCCCGGCGTTGTTCTGCCGCAAGTCCTGTTCGGCGGCCACCGTGGCATTGGGAAAGGAGCCCGCTGGATTGACCGCGTCGGTGCCCGCACCGATGACCGCGTTGACCAGCCCTCTCTCCGGTTCCTGCTCGTACATGATCCGCCAGATGACGCCGACGGAAAGCGCGGAAATCGCCATGGGCATGAACAGGATGACCTTGATGGCGGTGCCGTAGCGCACCCGTTCGGTGAGCACGGCGAAAATCAGCCCCCCGGCCGTGATGAGCCCCGGCACCAGGATCACCCAGATGAGGGTGTTCTTGAGGGCCGTGATGGTGTTGTCGCGATCGAGGGCGCGCGTGTAGTTGTCGAGACCGACGAATTGCCTCGTGTCCTGGTCCTGAAACGACTGCGCGACCGTATCCACCACCGGGTAGAGGATCAGCGCGCCCAGCAGGATCAGGGCCGGAAGCATGAAGCCGAGCGCCACCAGGGGCCGTCTCCCGCCGGGAGGTTTTCCCCGGCGGGAGCTTCGGGCTCGAGCCTTGCTTGAAACGTCTGACGCTGCGACGGCCATGACGGTCGCCTACTCGCCGAACGCGGCTTTGGCGTCCCTCTCCAGCGCCTTGGTGGTCGCCTGGATGTCTCCGGTCCGCAGGAAGTCCTGCATGCGTTGCCAGAAGCCCTGACCGGCAGTGGCCCCGAATTCGGCCGGCTGGAGATCAGACATGTCGAACCGGAAGGCGCCGGATTCGGACGCCGCAGTGACGCCCTCGGCGATGCGCTGGGTGATCTCGTCCGGGTAGACGGAGGGGTCGAGGTTGTTGTTCGGCGAGATGAAGCCGCCGTTCTCGGCCCACGCCTGGGCCGCCTCGGGGGTCGCGAGGAAGGCGATCAACTCCTGGGCCGACGCATCGTCCGTCAGCGCGACGGCGACGTCGCCGGCTCCCACGACCGCGCCCTCGCCGGCGACCGCCGGGAAGTCGAAGAAGTCGGCATCCTCTCCGACCGTGGCCTGCGTCTCGCCGCCGATGACACCCGCAACGAAGTCGCCCTCGTAGACGGTGGCCGCCTCCGGCGGATCGGTGAACGTCTGGGTCACGGAGGTGACGAAGTCGGTTTGCAGGGTCTGCGACCGGCCACGCGCCAGGTTGGCGTCCTCACCGAAGAGCTCGTTCATGGTCTCGAGCGCCTCGACGACGCTCGGGTCGGTCCAGGGGATCTCGTGATTCGACAGTTGGTCGTACATCTCCGGCCCGGCCGTCTGAAGGTAGATGTTCTCGAAGACATCCGTGAGGGTCCAACCGTCCGACGCGCCGATCGACACGAAGGGGGTGCCGGACGCGTTGACCGTCTGAGCGGTCTCGAGCATCTCGTCCCAGGAGGTCGGCGGCTCGACACCGGCCTGCTCGAAGATCGCGGTGTTGTACCACCAGGTCGCCTTGCTGGCGGCCTTGAAGTAAACGCCGTAGAGGGTCCCGTCGACGGAACCTAGCTCCTGCCATACCGGCGCGAAGTTCTCCTCGAGCCCCGCGGCCGCGTCCTCGCTCAGCTCCACCAGCGACCCGTCCGACGCCAGTGAACGCATGAGTCCCGGTTGCGGGATCATCGCGACGTCGGGAGGACTTCCGCCCTCGATCTGCGTACCGAGATAGGTGCCGAGGTCGTCGCTGGACTGGTAGGTGACGTCGACCCCCGATTCCTCGGTGAAGGCATCGAGCACCGCGGTGAAGTTCTCTTCCTCGACTCCCGTCCAGACCGCAGCGACCGTGATCTCACCACCACCACCGTCATCGGCGGCACCGTCTTCGTCGTCGCCGGGCGTACCTCCGGCGCAGGCGGGCAACGCAAGGATCAGCGCAGCGAAGAGAAACAACCAACGACGACTTAAGGCCATGAGTCCCCCCAGTTTTAGGCCGTGTGAGCGGTCGGGACCGATCGGCTACAACCCACCCACCAGGTCAACAGCTTCTATCGACATAGTAGCCCTAGTCCGGGGTTGTTGCCGAGGTCAATCCTCGACCATCACCACGCCCTGCAGCGGTTGCAGGTCGATCTGACCGGGGGCATGTTCGTCTATCCGTCCGGGGGCCGTGGTCAACCTCACGGGTCCCCGCACACCCTCGATCGTCATCAGCTCGTCGGAGAAGTTCAGCGCCACGACGGTGTCGTCCCCGCGCCGGAACACCCAGGTACCGAGCGGAGAATCGATTTCCTCGTAGCCTCCGGCTTGGAGTCCCGGTAGGTTCTTGCGCGCCCGGATCAGATGTCGGATGTAGCCGAGGTGACTGTCCGTCTCGGAGCGCTGTCGCGCCACGTTGGTCTTCTCGAAATCGCCGAACGGAAGCCACGGCTCCACGCCCCCGGCAGTGAACCCCGCCCCCGCCTCGTCGCTCCACTGCATGGGAGTACGGCACGCGTCACGACCCTCGTCCTGTGGCCAGCGCTGAATTCCGACCGGGTCGCGGAGCTGGTCGCGCTCGAGCTGGACGTCCGGCATTCCGATCTCTTCGCCGTAATAGATGAAGGGCGTGCCTCGCAGTGTCAGCAGCAGCATTATGAGCAGGCGAGATCTGTCCTCGTCGCCGTCGCACCAGCGTGTCATGGCTCGCATGATGTCGTGATTCGACGCCATCCAGACGGGCCAGGCCTCGGGCGGGATCAGTTCCTCCGACACCCGGACGACCTGCTTCATCTCCTCGGGATCGAACCTGCCGAGGGCAAAGGGGAAGTTGAAGCACAGATTGAGCTCGTCGGTGCCGCCGCCGTAGAACTCGGCCCACTTGTTCAGGTCGTAGACGAAAGTCTCCCCGATGAGGACCCGTTCGGGTTCGTACGAGTCGGCGAGTTTCCGCCAGCTCCTGAATATGTCGTGCACCTCGGGCCGGTTCATGGAGTAAGTCTGGGCCTGAGTCAGCTCCCGCTGGTGGGAATGATCGTCGGGACTCGTCATCAGATTGTCACGGAGGTCGCGGTCCTTGATGAGCGAGTGCGCGACATCGATACGAAAGCCGGCGACTCCCTTGTCGAACCAGAAGCGCAGGATGTCCTCGAACTCCCGGCGGACATCATCGTTCCACCAGTCGAGATCCGGTTGTCCATCGGTGAAGTTGTGCAGATAGAACTGTCCGGTTGCCTCGTGCCACTCCCACGCCGGCCCGTCGAACACGCTGAGCCAGTTGTTGGGCGGCGATCCATCCTGCTGCGGATCCGCCCACACGTAGTAGTCCCGGAACTCGGAATTGCGATCGCTCAGCGCGTCGAGGAACCATGGATGCCGGTCGCTGGTGTGGTTCGGGACGATGTCGAAGATAATCCTCATGTTGCGCTCGCCCGCAGCGGCGATCAGTTCCTCGACATCGGCCATGGATCCGAGCTCCGGATGGACGCTCCGGTAGTCCGAAACGTCATAGCCCCAGTCCACGTTGGGAGAATCCGTGACGGGGTTGAGCCAGATGCCTCCGATGCCGAGCCACTCGAGATAGTCGAGCTTGGCGATGATCCCGCGCAGGTCGCCGACCCCATCGCCGTTGGAGTCGGCGAACGAGCGTGGATAGATCTGATACAGCACTTCGGTTTGCCACCAGGGAAGCGCCTCTTCCGGCTCCTGCTTTGTCATTTGCGCGACCCTAACGGTGGATTGCGTGGAGCGCTCGCCGGCCCACTACTCTCGCGCGATGACCACTCCTCGGGAACGGCGCGTCGACGTGCTCGTCGTCGGTGGAGGCGTCGGTGGAGTCGCGGCCGCGCTGGCGGTGGCGCGATCGGGTTACTCGATCATGCTCACCGAGGAGACCCGCTGGCTTGGCGGCCAGCTCACGTCACAGGCGGTGCCGCCCGACGAGCACCCCTGGATCGAACGGACCGGCTGCACCCGCACCTACCGCCGGCTGCGCGACACGATTCGCACGCACTACGGGAACCACTTCCCGCTCACGAGAAAGGCGCGTGGGGATCCGCAGCTCAATCCCGGGGCCGCCTACGTCAGCGCGCTGGCGCACGAACCGCGCGTTGCCCTTGCCTCGATCGAGTCCCTGCTCGCGCCCTTTTGCGCCTCGGGAAAACTCGAGGTCCTCACCGGGCACGGGCCCGTCGCGGCGGCGAGCGGTGGCGATCGTGTCGAGAGCGTGACGCTTCGGGACCTCGCAGACGACCGGGAAGCGATCGTGTCCGCGGCCTATGTGCTCGACGCTACCGAGACCGGACAGCTTCTTCCCCTCACCGGAGCCGAGTACGTGACGGGGGCCGAATCGAGCCACGACACCGGTGAGCCGCACGCTCCCGAGGCGCCCGATCCCTTGAACATGCAGGCCTTCAGCGTCTGCTTTGCGCTTGAGCACGTCGCGAGCGAGGACCACACGATCGACCGCCCCGAACGGTACGGGTTCTGGCGCGATTACAAGGCCGCCTTCTGGCCCGCCCCGCTGCTGTCCTGGATCGCTCCCGACCCGCGCACGCAGGCCCCGGTCGAACGGTTCCTCGCGCCCAATCCCCATCCGGACCCATTCTTCGATGGTACGGCCGGGCCTCACGAGCGGCGCGGGGACCTCGACTTGTGGTTGTTTCGGCGCATCGCCGCCCGCCGCAACTTCGCCGAAGGCTTCATGCCGAGCGACATCACGTTGGTCAACTGGCCGATGATCGACTACTGGCTCGGACCACTCTTCGAGGTGGATGCCGGTACCGTGCGGGCTCACCTCGAGCGTGCGCGTCAGCTCAGCCTCAGCTTTTTGTACTGGATGCAGACCGAGGCACCACGCCCCGACGGGGGCACCGGTTATCCGGGTCTAAGACTCAGGCCGGATGTCCTCGGCACACGCGACGGACTCGCGATGGCGCCCTACATTCGCGAGTCCCGACGCATTCGAGCGGTGCACACGATCGTCGAACAGGAGCTGGCGGCCGAGGTGCGTGGCCGGCACGGCGCCGTCGGTCACGAAGATTCGGTCGGCGTCGGAAGCTACCGCTTAGATCTACACCCTTCGACATCGGGCGACGGCTATATCGATGTCGCCTCGTGTCCCTTCGAGATCCCTCTCGGGGCGCTTCTGCCGGTCCGGATGCGAAATCTGCTGCCCGCGGCCAAGAACATAGGGACGACTCATATCACGAACGGGTGCCACCGGCTCCATCCCGTGGAGTGGAACATCGGCGAAGTCGCCGGGCTGGTCGCCGCGCACTGCCTCGAGAACAGGACCGAACCTCACGCGCTCCGCGCCCGTCCGGATGCCTTCGAGGAGTTCGCGCGGGCCATCGACGCCCGAGGCGTCCAGCGCCGCTGGCCGGCGCCGTGGAGGAGAGCGGGCGACCAATCGGCACCTGACGCCCTCGATTAGTAGAAGAGGGGCCGATCTGAGTATTATGACCCTCAGCAGTAGAAGCCAGGATGGGGGTCCCCACGGCGCCCGTTCGCTACCGAACTGGGGGGGCATATGAGACTCCACTTGGGAGCCCGGCAACGTCTTCTCTCCGCCTCGATTCTTGCGGCCGCAGTTCTGGGGGCAGCAGGCTGCGCCGGCTCGACACCCGACGAGGGTGGTGGTGACGGCGGCGGCGAACTTTCCTGGGCGATCGGTGGCTCCGAGGCCGCACCCGGTGGAGTTCACCGCGAGGTCGCCGCTCTCTGGAGCGAAGAGAACCCGGACAACCCCATCCGCATAGAGCGCCTGCCGGATGCAGCCGATGAGCAGAGGCAGCAGCAGAGCTTGGAACTGAACGCCCAGGGATCCGGTTTCGACGTCCTCGGCATGGACGTCATCTGGACCGG
>JBOGWW010000175.1:0-3583 GCA_050693655.1 Actinomycetota bacterium
ATGTCTCGGTCGTCTTCTACGAAGAGAATCTTCCTGTCCACGTGTAAAGCCTATCCAGGGCTGCCGCCGCTCCAAGAGATCGAGGCGAGCGTCCGCGCTAGGCCACTCGATCGGATTTACTGCCCTCGAACACGCTCCGCTCGACCAGACCGATCAGCTGCCCATCATCGATGATCGGCAGCAGGGCAACCGTGACGTTCCTTATGGCTCGCTCCACTTCCTCAAACTCGGTGTCTGCCTCCACGTAGACCGGAGTGCCGCACTCGCGATCGATGACCCCCCGTACGTCGATACCCTCACTCAGCAGGGTGGTGGCAACGCATCTCGCAAGCGAAGGCGGCACGTCATGGCAGTCGATGGATAGGAGATTGCGAACCTTCACCGATTGAGAATGGCGGATGATCGCGACGCGCATGTGACCACCGTGTAACAGCAGCGTAACGAGACGCGCTCCAGCGGTTACCAGACCGCGGATTCGAGCGGGGGAACCGGTACCAGGCGCACCAGTTCGACGAGCGCCGCTTCCATCGCAAGCTGAGGGTTGGCGTTCTTGAGAAGATCGGCTCGAGCCTCGACACAGCGCTCGATCGCAGCAACAAAATTGGCGTCAGGGAGCTCGGCCTTGGCCCAACGCTCGATCTCCTCGGCCAAATCGAGGTTGGCGATCGCCGAGGCACCTCCATGTCGAGCCGCGAGTACGTCTCGGTAGAAAGACGCGAGCGAACGGAGGGCGTCGCCCAGTACTTCATCCTCGAGTCGGCGTAGCTCGCGCTTGTGACGTTTCGCCAAGGCGTTGCGCGCCGAGGCGGTCCCGCGCCCCTCGCCCAGCGCTTCGGCTAGTTCGGTGACCTCGCCTTTCTGGGACTTCTCGCGTGCCTTGACTGCGTCCTTGGCCTCGGCAATCACCTCGGTCGCCGCTTCGAATGCGTCCTTGACTTCCCGCAGCCGCCCGGGGATCCCCCGGAAGAGCCACCGGCGGGCGATGACCGCCTCGTCCAGGGCGAGCGCCCGGGCCCGCTCGACGTCGCCGTCCGAAAGACGGCCGGCGAGTTGCGCCGTCTCCTCAGAGGCCCCCTCTCGGATCAGCAAAGCGACGATTTGATCCTCCGGAACCGAGTCGAGCCGTACGATGCGACAACGAGATTTGATGGTGTCCAACAGCTCCTCTTCCCGGTCGGAGATGAGGATGAACGTGGTGTCGTCCTGAGGCTCCTCGAGCGTCTTAAGCAATGCATTCTGTGCGTAAGGGTGCATGCGTTCGGCTTCCTCGATGATGAAGACCTTGCGGGCGGCCTCGAAGGGAGAGCGCGCCGCTTCGGGAATCACGCTCTCGCGGATGAGATCGACGGGAATGATCGGTCCCTCCGGAGCCACGTGGTGAACGTCGGGATGGCGGTGACGACCGATGCGGATACAGCTGCTGCACTCGCCGCAGCCCAGGCCCGGCTCACGTTGGCAGTTGAGCGCGGCCGCCATGGCCACCGCGGTGGATCTCTTCCCCGAACCGCTGGGCCCGAGCAAGAGCCAGGCATGGGGCACCTCGCCGGTCGCGATCTGCGCTCGGATCGCGGTGGCCGACCGAGATTCGTACACGCCGTCCCAGACGCTCATCGAGTCGCGGGGCTCCTGCTGTCTCCGGCGGCAGCCTCGCGCTCGGCCATGCGCTCCTCGAAGATCCCCACGATCTCTTTGTGGACCTCGGATGGGGGCCGGGCGGCATCGACAATCACGAACCGGTCCGGAAAGGTGCGCGCCAGCTCGGAGTAGGCATCGGCGACCTTTTCATGAAAGCCGTCCTTCTCTCGTTCGATCCGATCGAGCTCGGTCGATTTGCGTCGCAGACCCGTCTGCGCGTCGAGCTTCAGATAGAGCACGAGTTCAGGAAGCGTATTGTCGATCGCCCACTTAGAGATCTCGTAGATGTCCTGAAGCCCAAGTCCGCGCGCCAGACCTTGATACGCGAGAGAGGAGTCCACGAAACGGTCGGAGACCACGGTCTTTCCGGACTCGAGGGCAGGCTTGATCACCTCGGCGACGTGCTGGGCGCGATCCGCCGCATAGAGCAGAGCCTCCGCGTGAGGATCCATGTCCTTGCATTCGGGGTCGAGCAGGACCTTTCGGATGTGCTCGCCGATCGACGTTCCACCCGGCTCCCGCGTCGTAACGACCTCATCCCCGCGCGCTTCGAGCCAGTGCACGAAGGCCTCCATCTGGGTTGACTTGCCGGCCCCCTCACCGCCCTCGAAGACAACGAAGAAACCGGGCCGCGACACAGTCGGCGGCGCCGAGAGGCGCCCTGCTTTGATCGCGCGCATCGACAGCACGCCGCCCCCGATCACGAACAGGCCCGCGACCCACAGGGTGATACGCGCTCCGGGGATGGGATAGCCGCCAAGTTCACGACCGTCGAAGTATCCGAGGGCGCCGGCCAAGAGAGGGAACAAGCCCAACCCGACGAGAGTACCGGTCCTGATGATTGTGTAAGCGGCCGAGAAGGTGCGGCCCCGAAGTTCGTCCGTGGTGTTCTCCTGCATGAGGGAGTAGGCCGTCGAATAGGCCGCTCCTCCGAAGAAACCCAACGCGCTCGCAACCGGAATGGCGGTGTCAAGGCTGGCCATCGAGGCGAGCGCGATCAAACTCGCGCCCAACAGGAACAGGCACGAAGAGAAGAGCACGTCCTTTTGGATCCGTTTCGTCAGTGCACCGGACGCCAACAGTCCGAGGATCATTCCGGTGCCTAGGAAACCGATAAGGAAACCGAAGCCCGACTTTCCCCCGCCGAGCACGTCCGACACGAACCCCGGGCCCAGCGAGAACACGCCTCCGGCGGCAGTGAAGGTGAGGGCGATACCCAAGAGCCAGGGACGCACTTGTCGATGCTTGGTGACGAAGGCCAATCCTTCGACGAGGTCGCGCTTGGCTTGCTGCAGGTCGAACTTCGTATCGCGATGAACAGACGAAGGAATCGCCAGCGTCCAGATCATCAGTGCCGAGAAGGCAAAGGTCAGCGCGTCGAGCCACAGTGCGAGCGCCTCCTGGTTGTTCTCGGCCAGACCGGACAGGGCCGGGACGTTGTCGCCGATGAACGTCGCCACAGGAATCAGCGAGGCAAAGACCACCGAAGCGAGTGGCCAGGGACCGTAGACCGCGATCAGGGACAACGAATAGGCGTGCTGCAGCTCGCTGCGCTTCACGAAATTCGGCAAGGACGCGTCCTTGGCCGGACCCCAGATGAGCGTCAGGCTCTCGAGGATGGCGGACACGATCAGCAAATAGATGAGGTTCTGAACGAACGGAACCGAGAGAATGAGTATCGCCCGGAAGACATCCGAGCCGACCATAAGCCTCTTACGGTCGTAACGATCGGCGAATACCCCTGCGACTGGTCCCACGATGAAGCCGGGGAGCACGCGGGCCGTCATTACCAGACCGACCCCCGCGTTGCCACCGAGCTCGAGAGCGAAGACCGCGATCGCTATGACGCCGATCCAATCCCCCAGGCTGGACACCGCCTGCGCGGCGAAGAACCGCAGAAAACTGCGGTTCCTCATGAGGGTCCAGAAGGAAACCTGCTGCTCAGGCT
>JBOGWW010000176.1:0-1794 GCA_050693655.1 Actinomycetota bacterium
GTCTGGAAGTAGTTCGAAACCCCGGCAGGAGTCGAACCGAGCGTCCGGGCCAGGTTCTTCTTGTTGGAAGCGAGCGTGTTCGTAACCGAGTCGAGCGATCCGATCGAGGCGTCGATATTCGAGGCACTGGTTGTCAGCAGCTCGTCCAGCTGATCCTGGACATCGGCAAAGTTCGTTACCAGTTGGTTAACCTCGTTCGTGCGACGGGCGAGAACGCCCGACACGTTGTCGAGGTCGTCGATGATGCTGGCGATCTGATCGTCCTGACTCGCGAATGCCTCCATGATGGTGTCGGCATTGGCGATGGTCCTGGCGATGTGGCTGTCCCGCTCACTCAAGTCGGATGCCAGGCTCGATCCGGCATCGAGCAACGCCCTCACGTTCTCCTCGTTGCTCGCGAGGGCGGTGTTCACCGCATCCAGGAACGCATTGGCCTGTTCGGGATCGATCGCTTTGAGGATGGGACCTACGCGGTTCAAGAACTCCCCGATGTCCGCCACGTCGTTGGTCTGGCTCGCGGGAATGGTCTCGCCCTCGGCCCACTCGGCGTCGTCGTCACCCGGATAGACGTAGACGAAGCGCTGGCCCAGAACGTTCCGCCAGCGGATCGCGACCTCCGAGTCCTTCGGAAGGCGGATGCCCTGGTCGAGGTTGAAGGTGAGCACCGCCTTGCCGTTCGCGATCCCGGTACCGGTCACACGGCCGACGTCGACCCCCGCGATCTTTACCGCATCGCCCTTGAGAACGCCGGTTGCGTCCTCGAACTCTGCCTTCATGTCGTAGGTGTCGGCGAAGAGGCGGGAGTTCGCGAGCTTCATGCCGAGGGCGACGGTGAAAACGATGCAGACGACCGTGAAGACGATCACCTTCACAAGCATGATCTTGGAGACCCTCATCCGCCCAGCTCCGGACAAACGGGAACGACGTCGGCGACCTCGGGTGGGAACACCGTGCAGATCTGCTTGATCTCTTCCTCTTGGTCGTTGCCCCCGATGAAGGCCGTGAAGCCCGCCCCCGCGCTTCCGTCGCGCATCATGAAGTCTTCGCCGATGGGCTGACCGAGCTTGAAGACGTAGCGGTAGAGGCCATGGACGAAGTCCTCGAGCCCCTCGGGGCGGTCGGCGATGGTTTGGAGCACCTTTTCGCCCTCGTTGTGCATGCGCCTGAAGTCGGCGCGCTGGAGAATCAGGAGGTCGGCGAGGTCTTCGGAGAACGGCTGCAGGGCCTTGAGGGCTCGGTCCAGGTTCGCCTGGGCTCTCTCCGAGGCGTAGACGGGCGCTCCCTCGTTAACGGCCTCGGCCAGCAGGTTCAGGTCGATGCCCTTGGACTCGAGCATTCCGAAGATGACCTCGAAGTCCTCCAAGGCCGCGAGTTGAGGATCCACCGTGCGGGCGAACAACCCCGCGAGGTCGCTGTTCGCTTGGAGCCCCCGCTGGATGTAATCGCTGTTGTTGCGTACGCCCTCCGCGAGCTCGCTGATAACCGTTGCGGCATCGTCGGGGTCGACCGCTTCGAGCACGGCAGTCCCGTCCGCGAGCAGATCCTCGAGCTCCGGGCCGATGTGAGCGTCGTCGATGACGTCGCCGTTCGCCAGGAACGGCCCGTCGCTCCCGGCGGGGAACCGCAGATCCACGTACTTGGCGCCGAGCGGGGTCTTTAGCGAAACGACGGCCTCCGCGTCCCGCGGGATCTGATACCGCTTGTCGATCTTGAGCTGCAGACGAGCGCGTCGCGCGATCAGATCGATCTTCGAGATCTTGCCGACCTCGACACCCTTCACCCGCACGTCGAGGC
>JBOGWW010000177.1:0-3859 GCA_050693655.1 Actinomycetota bacterium
CCTGTGGGATGAAGGAAGAGGAGGCCGCCGAGGTGGCTCGTCTGATAGCGCGGACGCTCAAGGATGATGCGAACGCGGTAGCCGACGAGGTTCGAGACGGCGTGATCAAGCTGACCGACCGCTTCCGCCCCTACCCGGACGTCCGCTAGGAAGCGACCTTGATCCCCTACCTACTCGTCGGCATCTGCGCTCTGGCCATCACCTTCATGGTGACGCCGATAGTGCGCTGGGGCGCGCAGCGGCTCGACGCGGTGGACAGGCCGAGTGATCGCAAGGTGCACGCATACCCGACTCCGACCCTGGGAGGACTCGCCATGGGGTTCGGGATCCTCGGTGCGGGGTTACTGGCCTTCTACCTGCCCGAGTTCCGGGAGAAGTTCGTGGACAGCTCCGAGCTGCTGGGCATCGGAGCGGGCGCGGTCGTCATTTTCTTTCTGGGGGCCGTCGACGACCTGCACGACCTGCCCGCGCCCGTCAAGCTCGCGGGGCAGATCTTTGCGGCCGGCATCGTATTTCTATCGGGCGTGCAGATGCGCTACCTCTTGTTGCCGGGCGGAGACGTGCTGGCGCTGTCCGATGATGTGTCCGTCCTCCTGACCATTGCCTGGTTGGTCGCCATGATCAACGCGGTGAATCTGGTGGATGGGCTGGACGGTCTGGCGGCGGGGATCGTGGCGATCGCGGCGGCCTCGTTCTTCGTCTACACCTTCAACCTCGAGATCGGGGGCTTCAACGTCGCGCAGTCCTCCGCTCCTCTCGTGGCCATAATCATCGTCGGCGTCACGCTCGGATTTCTGCGTCATAACTTCTACCCGGCCAAGATCTTCATGGGCGACTCCGGGAGCATGCTCCTCGGACTCGTGTTGGGGGGCGCCACCGTCGCGGGTATCGGCTCGCAGGGTGTGGGCGTGTCCGATTTCGTCGTGGGGAGTCCCACGTCGCAGGTCTTCTTGGCTTACTTCCCGCTGCTCATTCCCCTGGCCGTGATCGCCATTCCTCTGGCCGACGCCCTGTTCGCCATCATCCGCAGGGCCCGGCGGCGCAGGAGCGTCTTTCACGCCGACAAGGAGCACCTGCATCACCGCCTCATGGACCTCGGCCACGGCCACCGCCAGGCCGTGATCGTGATGTACATCTGGTCGGCGCTCGCCGCGGGAGCGGGGCTGGCGTTCTCGTTCCTGGACCGTTCCGAGGTGATCTTCGCCCTTCCGATCGCGGTGGCGGCGATCGTGCTGTACACGATCTTCCCGGTCCTGACGAAGGCGATCCAAGACCGCACCACCCCCTAACCCGCACTTTCTCCTTCATGCGACCTTCCCGGACGCATTGCGACCGAATTCGTCGAGTGGCCTGGGGCCAAATTTTGGGGCATCAAAGTATGGGTTTCGGGCGGTTGAAGATCGCGGCAGGATGAAGTACCTTGTGAAAAGTTTCACAAACCCGTAGCGGCAGGAGAACGGTTTAGGATGCAGCCCATCCCGACTCATGTTTCGCTCCCCGGACGCGCCGCTCGCTCGGACGGGAGTGCGGACGCCGACAAGCTGGGAGTCCCGAGCAATCAACCCCACGACCGCGGGAGGCGAGCCGCGCTGAGCAACAGAGGAGGCTTCAAGGGCTCCCCGATGCTGGGCAGAGGACTCGCACTGGGCTTCGAGTTCGCCGCCGCGGTGGCGCTCTTCTGGTGGCTGGGTCGACTCGTCGACGGCTGGCTCGGCATCGAGCCCTGGGCCCAGATCGGAGGGTCGATCATCGGATGGGTCGGCGGGACCATCCACGTGGTCGTGGGTGCCCAGCGGATACAAGAGCCTAAGTCGCGGCCGAGGAGCAAGGACGACCGATGATCGAACTTGCGATCGTGCGCCACATGATGGTGCGGGGAGCTCTGCTCGCACCGGTTCTCGTCATCGTGCTGCTCGCCGTCGGGGGGGTTGAAGCGGCAGCCGCGGGGGCCTGTGGTCTGGGCCTCACGCTCCTGTTGCTGTGGCTTTCGGGCCGCATCGTCGGAGGCCTCGCCGAGAACCGCCCCGATCTCCTGCTTGCCGGCGCCATGATCGCCATGGTCGTTTCTCTCCTGGGCGCCGGTGTCGCACTGGTGACGCTGGAACGAGTAGATTTCGTTGACTTCCGGGTGGCGGCTCTAACGCTGGTCACCAGCTATCTCGTGCTGATCATCTGGGAAGCCGCGGACAAGTTCTTGAAGCTTCCGCCGGAGCAAAACAACGGATCCGACAGCCGTGCAGAGACGACAAGGAGCTGATGCATGGAACTAGATGTATTTCATCTGTTCCTCTGGGAGCCCATAGCCTTCGAAGGCACCTTTTTCGAGATCAACCGGGTCGTGCTGCTGATGTACTTCGCGGCTCTGGTAACAGTCGGGTTCTTCTGGCTGGGTACGCGCCGGCGGCAACTCGTGCCCAGGGGCATGCAGTTCGCGGCGGAAACCGGCTACCTGTTCGTCCGCAACAACATCGCCATCGACATCATGGGCCCCAAAGGCGCGCAGTACGCGCCCTTCCTGTCCTGTTTCTTCTTCTTCATCTTCTTCTCGAATCTTCTCGAGATCCTTCCGTTCGTGAACTTCCCGGTGACGAGTCGCATGGCCATACCGGCCGTGCTCGCTCTGACGAGCTGGTTCGTTTACGTCTTCATCGGCTTCAAGAAGCACGGATTTTCCTACGTCAAGGACATCGCGTTCCCGCCCGGGGTGCCGAAGGCCGTCTACGTGATCCTGACCCCCATCGAGCTCCTGTCGACGTTCATCATCCGGCCCTTCACCCTCGCCATTCGACTCCTGGCGAACATGCTGGCCGGTCACGTGCTGCTGACGATCTTCTTCCTCTTCACCGAAGAGCTGCTCTTGCACGGCACTCTTCTGCAGAGGCCACTCGGTGTCCTGACCTTCCTCGTCGCCATCCTCCTGGTGGTGTTCGAGTTCATGGTCATCGTGATTCAGGCCTACATCTTCACCACCCTCACGGCCTTCTACATAGCCGAGGCGGTCGAGGGCCACGGCATGGGCGAAGAGCACGCCGAGGACGAGCATGCAGAGCCGATTCGAGAAACGGAACTGGCACCCGCGTAAAGTCAAGTCATCGAAGGAAACAAGGAGGGAACAGCAGTGATCGAACTAGCACAGGAGGCCGGAGCCTCGACCGGAGAGGGTCTCTCAACGCTCGCCGGTGGTATCGCATTCGGACTCGCCGCAACGGGGGCAGCGATCGGTATCGGGAACATATTCTCGAACGCGATCCAGGCGATGGCGCGCCAGCCCGAAACGGCCGGTCAGACCCGTACGACGATGTTCATCGGGTTCGCCCTCATCGAAGCCCTTGCGCTCATCGGTTTCGTCCTGACCTTCATCCTCTAGGCGGGGTGATCAATCTTGATTGAGCAAGCGTTGCTGCTCGCACAGGAGCAAGAGGAGTCCCGGGAGGGTCTCGACCTCATCCTGCCCCCGGCGGCGGAGTTGTTCGGAGGCGCGCTGGCTTTCGCCGTAGTCGTCTTCGCGCTCCTGAAGTTCGCGCTGCCCAAGCTGCGCGAGACCATGGAGGCCCGTCAGAACCAGATCGAGGGCAACCTCAAGGAGGCCGAGGCCGCCAAGGCCGAGGCCGAGGGCGCGCGAGAGGAGTACAACCGGCAGCTGGCGGAGGCTCGCAGCGAGGCCAACCGCATCATCGAGGAGGCCCGGCAGCAGGCCGAAGGCGTCCGCAAGGACATCCTAGCGAAGGCCGAAAAAGACGCCGAGGCCGTGGTCGCGAGGGCTCAGGAACAGATCGAAGCGGAGCGCGCGCGCACCGTTTCCGAGCTCCAGAGCACCATCTCTACGATGTCGATCGAGCTCGCCGAGAAGGTCGTGGGC
>JBOGWW010000178.1:0-3456 GCA_050693655.1 Actinomycetota bacterium
CCCGCGAGGCGCTCGTCGAAGAAGCGCTTGCGCCACTTCCACACCACCTCCCGGCGGATGTTGAGGCGCGCAGCGATCTCGTCGTTGGGCGTCCCATCGGCGGCCATGAGAACGATCTGAGCCCGGATCACATCTCGATACGGCAACGTGTATTTGCGCGCCCGACCTTCCAGGGTCGCTCGTTCATCAGTGTTCAACTCTATGCGAAATGGGCTGGTTCTTGGCATGGCAGCATCCTCCTTTCGGAGGAAACACTAGCCTAAATCAGGTCACAAATTACGTTAATGTAATTATGAAATGGGGTACTAAGGCCTCGAGGATCTACTACGAGGCCGCGGCCAACCTCTTGACCTCCGCGAGCGACTACGCGGAACTAGGCGCCGCGCTGCGCCAGGCCTGCAACAACCTGGTGGGCACCGGCGGCATCACCGCCGCGGACTGCGTCGAGGTAAATGACGCGGTGACCGCCGTGGAGATGGATCAGACGCCGCCGGCGGCGCCCAACCCCGAGGCACCGGTCTGCCCGCCGGGCGAGGCCGCCAGCGATCTGTACTTCGACGACCTCGAGAACCCGGCCAGCGGCAACTGGGCGCGCCAGACGGCCGCCGGGACCAACAACTGGTTCCACCCCCAGAACGCCAATCCCTACGGCTTCGACGCCACCTTTGCCACCAGCGGTAGCACCAACTTCTGGGGCTACGACCAAGCCGCGACCGCCGACTACTCGATCGCCATGACCTCCAGCGTGGCGCTGCCCGCGGCGAGCAACGCCTATCTCCGCTTCGATCACGCCTTCGGCTTCGAGGACGACGCGGGGGGCGCGTATGACGGCGGGGTGCTCGAGTACAGCACCAACAACGGCACGAGCTGGCACGACGCCGGCTCGCTGTCGAGCGTCAACGGGTACACGGGGACCATCTCCAATGCGTTCGACAACCCCCTCGGAGGCCGCAGTGGCTTCGTGAGGGAGAGCAACGGCTACATCTCGAGCCGCTTCGCCCTCGGCTCGCTCGGGGGTCAGAGCGTCAGGTTCCGCTTCCGGATCGGCACCGACTTCGCGGTCGACGACTACGGCTGGTTCGTGGACGACGTCAACATCTACACCTGCGCCACCGAGGACGACACCGAACCTCCGGAGACAAGCATCACCTCAGGCCCTTCCGGGGAGGTGACCGACACCGACGCGACCTTCGAGTTCAGCTCGAGCGAGCCGGGCTCGACCTTCGAGTGCCGGCTCGACAGCGGAACCTTCGCGCCCTGCTCGTCGCCCAAGAGCTACACCGCGCTCGACCTCGGATCCCACACCTTCAGGGTCAGGGCGATCGACCCCGCGTAAAACGTCGATCCCAGTCCGGCCGAAAGGACCTGGACGATCGAGGAGCAGCCCAACGAGCCGCCCACCGACGTCTCCGTCGGTGGCTTTGCGCAGCCGTGGATGAAGAAGAAGTCATTCGTGGTCATCGCCTCGGCACAAGATCCCCAGGGCATCGATTTCTACGAGGTGACCTCCCGCATCGCGCCCTTCAACGGCGGCTTCAAGCCACCTGCATCGGAACAAACTGACTCGGGGAAGCTTGACGTCACGCTGCCGCCGGGTTCGACCGGCTGCTACCGCGCGACGGCCACCGACACGCTGGGAGCAGTCTCCGCCCCCAGCGCCGAGAAGTGCACCCGCGTGCCGGTGAACAACACCTCGCTGAAGCACAGGAAGAAGTGGGCGAAGAGAAACGCCCCGGGCTACTTCTTGAACAGCTTCTCGACCACAAAGCAGAAGGGGGCATCGTTGCTGCTCGACGTCAAGGCCAAACGACTGGCCTTGGTAGCGACGAGGTGCAAGCGTTGCGGAAGCGTGAAGGTGCTGCTCGGCAGGCAGCTGCTAAAGAAGATCAAGCTCGTGGCTAACAGGACGAGAAAGAACCAGATCATCAACATCAAGACCTTCACGAAGGTCAAGAACGGCAGGGTCAAAATAGTCGTGACCTCGCAGGGCAAGGCCGTGACCATCGAGGCGCCTCCCGTTGTCGCTAGCCACAATCAAGGGACCCCCACCTAGCCACCAACTAGGGACCACCTCGCGATCCGCGTAACGACCTGGGGCAATGATGCACGCAACCGGGGCCCAGGCTCAACCGGGCACTTTCGGTTTCTGCCGCCGGCGGTAGGACTCGCCCTCGACGACGAGCTCATACGCCGCGCTCTGGAACCGGTCGATCGCACTCTGGGCGAGCAACGGATCGGCCATGATCGCCAACCATTCACCCGGTTCCCGATTCGATGTCACGATCGTCGATGCCCGGAGATGGCGCTCGACGACGATGTCGTAGACGTCTTGGGTCTCAGTTTGATCTAGCTTGACGAGCGCGAAGTCATCGATGATTAGGAGATCGACGCGGATGAGCTTGCGGAGCTCCTCGTCGTGCGAGTGATCGAGACGCGCCGCTTTGAGTCGCTTGAGCATCTGATCGGCGCGCACCATAAGGACCGAGTGACGCCTGCGACACGCGATATGTCCGAGCGCGTTCGCCATGAACGTCTTGCCGACCCCGACCGGGCCCATCACCAGCAGATTGTTGGCGTCCTCAATGAACCGCAGCGTGATGAGCTCGGCCCACAGCGCCCGGTCGTAGGTGATGTTGGTCGAGTCGTCCCAGCGCTCGAGCGTCATGGCGGGATCGAGCCGTGCCTTGCGCGCCCGGTTGAGCGCCGATTTCCGGTCGCGCCGCTCGACCTCGTCCGACATCGCAAGCTCGAGGAAGTCCTGGTGCGGCATGTGGGACTGGCGCGCCAGGGTGAGCCGCTCCGGCAGGGGCGCGAGCAGCGGGGACAGGTTGAGTCGGCGCATGAGCTTCTTTAGCTCCGGAGAGATCGAGTCACGAGTCATCGCGTCCTCCTTTGTTGCTGTTGAATTCATCTGCGCTGCGAGCGAATCGAAGCGGCACGACGTTGTCCGGTGGCGGCGATTCCGGCGGCGGCGCGCTCTCGAGGGCGCGCTCGAGCATGCGGGTTATGCGGGTGACGTCGACGACGTCGAGCTCCAGCGCCCGGGCACATGCTTCCTCAACGCGCTCGGCGCCGTAGCGCCGGGCGAGCCCGAGCAGCCGGTACACCTGGCGCATGCGCGTCCACGGCAGCGGGTTGTCGAGCAGACGCTCGGCGTAGGTCGCGATGGCCTCTCCGTTAGAGCGCGCAACATCCACGAGTCGGGCGAGGTCCCGGGTCGCGTAGATGCGCTTGTCCTCGGGGTAGTCGTCGGGGTCGGTGGACCTCCCCCCGGCCGCTTTGCGGGGGTGGGTCTTGATCAGTTCTCCCTGGTAGAAGACCTTGATGAGACAGCTGTCGGCCCGCACCTTGACGTGTCTTCCGACGAACGCGGTCGGCACCGAGTAGAGGGCGTTCAGGACCGCGATGTGGTGGTCGGGATGCACCTTGGGCTCGCAGTGGTGGGGGAGGTCGTAG
>JBOGWW010000179.1:0-2964 GCA_050693655.1 Actinomycetota bacterium
ATACCAGCACGTAGATCCGCTTGAGCCACACGGTTTCAAGGGTGAAGAAGTCACACGCCACCATGCTCGAAGCCTGCTGGGGTCTAGAACTGTCGCCAGGTCGTGGCACCTCGGCGGGGCGCCGGCCCCGAGGACGCGACGAGCGAGCAGCTTTCTGATCGCCGTGGCCGACACCTTGATCCCGAGCTTTGAAGTTCGCCCTGGATGCGTTTGTAGGCCCATCTCGGGTTCTCTTTTGCTAAGGCTAAGCGCAGGATCAGCTCCTGCAGCTCTGCCGGCAGCGGCGGCCTGCCCGCAGGACGCTTGCCGTATCGAGCCCACTTCCAACGGACCAGCTCTCGGTGCCAGCGCAGCAGCGTCTTCGGGGTCACGAGGAAACGCTCCCAGCGGTCCGTGGCAGTCGTCGAGCCGCGGCGGCGAGAAACACCCGATCGGAAAGTCGAAGCCGGGGCCATTTGACCTGTCGCCGAAGGACATTCAGTTGATGTCGGAGCATGACTATCTCGAGATCCTTGGCGGCCTGGTCCTGGCCCTCCGGAACGAGCAGCCTGAGCAGCACCCGAACCACCAGGTACACGAGCGATAGAAGCATTGCCCTCCTGAGCTCGATTGGCTAATCGAGGAAGACTAGGAGGCCTGGTCACGGGGGGGAATCGAGTAAGTGCACCCTTCACCCCAGTCGAGCGCCCGTGGCACGCTCGTTCTTCAGCCGGCGAATGACGCCGACTCATGTCTATTACTGAAAGATCTCGGTCGTCACGTCCCCCCCGGGGAGGTGCATCTCATGCGCCCGGGGCTTGCCGGGGAGCGCCGAGAAGTCCACGAAGAAGTCCGGGTTGATCGCCATCGAGCCGTCCTCGGCGATGTCGATCTGCACCATCCACGAGCTCAGCTCGGGATAGAACTGGTTATCCCACGTCGAAAACAGCGAGTTGGTCGCATACAGCCGGCGTCCGTCCATGGAGAGCTGCAACATCTGCGGACCGCCATTCAAGCGAGTGCCATTCGGGTGCAAGGCCTCCTCGAAGAGACCCCCAAGCAGCACCGAGTCGGTGAAGCGGGGGTGTGCCGGGTCGGAGATGTCGTACTGACGCAGGTCCCCGTGGAGCCAGTTCGAGAAGTAGAGAAAGCGGTCGTCCATTGAGACCACGAGGTCCGTAATCAGCCCCGGCACCGGGACGGGGAAGGTCTCAAGGTCACGCGGCTCGACCTCGATGACCTTGTCCGCGGCCCAGGCGTCGCCGTCCTTGTAGAAGCGCCACATCGTCGACGACAACGCGGCGCCGACGAAACCGGTCTCGGCGTCGGGGTCGTGCAGCCACCTGATCTCGAGCGGGATCATTCCAGTTTCGCCGAGATCAATGGTCTGCGTGACCCGGCGCGCCTCGAGATCCCAGAAGTGGATGGAGTGCCCGTACTTGCCGGCCGCGACATCCTCGAGGTTGAAGCCGGGCATGAACACCTCGGGGGCCGCCCACTCGCTTGAGATAAGCGTGTTCTTGCGCGGCTGGTACCAGAAGTCGTAGCCCCACTCGGGAGCGCCGTCCGATTCCCAGCGCCCCTTGATCTCAAAGGACTGAGCGTCGAGCACGAGAAAGCCCGCACCGAGCCCGCCCTCGCCGTTGCCGAGCATCGACATCACGACGTTGTCGCCGGGCATGCAGTGCACGGTGTGCGGGGCCGACAATCCAGTCTTGGCCTTGACTTCGTCGGGCTCGATGACCTTGACGATCTTCGGCGCGCCCGGGTCGGTTCCGACGTCGATCACGTGGATGCGCGACGACCGCAATCCGGGGACGACGAGATGCTTGCGTTCGCGATTCTCAGCGTGACATGCCGAGCTGCAGATCTGCCACCCGTAGTGGTGCAGCTCGTCGCCGACGTTGGGCATGTCGGTGCGGTGGGTGATCTGTGAGTAAGTCTTGGAGGTCGGGTCGACGTCGATGACCGCAAGAAAATCAGGTCTCTCCTCCCCGGTGCCTTCGTAGAGACCGGCGACGTAGACGATGCTTTCCCCAGGGGCCTTGATCGCGTCCGCAGGCGAATCGTAGCCAATCGCCGGGTGAGTCACAGCCTCCTCCGATCTAGCGTCCAGGTCTCTTAGTTTTAGCACATGAGCCTGCGGCACGCCGAAGCGCGACACCGTGGCGCGAATACCTTCGCCCAGGACCTCCCCACCGATAGAGAACGCTGCGAGCCCTCCAAGCATACGGAGAACGGGTCGGGACTTGGTGTCGTCGCCATCGTTTGATTCACCAACGATGCCGCGCCCCGTCCGGGCTATGGCGAGCATGACGACGATGAACCAGGCGACGAGGATGAACCCGTCGATCCGAGACAGAGACCCATCGAGCGAAACCACGACAAGCGCAAGCGGCGAAGTCGCGGCAGCGGCGAGCGGCTTCCACGGGAGATCCGCTTCTAGTGGACGGATCACCGCGGCGAGCCCGGTGATGCCGAGCGCGAGAAACGTGGTGCCTCCGAGGAGGTGCCGCCCCGGCCTTATCGGGGCGCAGGGCAGTCATAGTCAGTGAGGGAGTGAAAATTGGAACCGAACTGCCGTTCACTTCCGCTTGTCGGTTCTCGATTCCACCCCCTTTGGCACGAACTCCGCAGGCAGAGGTTGGCCTGCGCGACGTAGCGCGTCTTCGAGGAAGTTGATCGCGTCAATTGCGGCCTCCTCCGTGACGGGAGGAGGATCCAAATCTGGCTCGCGGCTGTACGCCTTGCGGTAGGCGTTTTTCAAGCGATGAACCCTGTTCCGGTATTTCTTCGGCACACGGCCGGCGGCTTCGGTCATCTACATCTCATTCTTCGTATGGCCCCCTCGGGGTATCCGGGTGCTTGTTGCCTCCACTCTCTCAATGGGACACAATTTGCCAGTTAGCTGGATACCCCGATGGGTGACCGCCGGTGGGGGAGGCACCCCTCCGGCGGCTGAAAAGTGAAGCCGGTGAGAATCCG
>JBOGWW010000180.1:0-5439 GCA_050693655.1 Actinomycetota bacterium
CAACGGATTAGTGACCCTCGAACAACTCGCTGGCAGTTGATCAGATTCCGTCACTCCACAACCTGTCCAGCGAACAAGAAAATGTCCTGTAACCGGCGACTTCGCTTCATCCGGTCCGCTTAGGCACTGTTTCGCGCTCGTCTGCGGGATTTCTGCGGGACAAGACTAATCTGGTAGGTCGCTTCTCGACCGACACAAGATGGCTAGCGCGGCGGTCGTATGTCAACGGGCGCATTCAGCGCCGAATAGGCGTCGTCCATGATGTGTCCCTCGGCCCTCATCTCCTGGCGAACGACGACCCCGTCCGAGACGCGAACCCACAGCCGGAACCACGCCGGCAGATCCGGCCGGAGGAACGACACGATGCGGACTCTCTCGCCTTCCACCTTTTCGGTTCCCAGCGCGCGCGTTGCAGTCGCGTCCCTCCAAAAGGAGCGGTAGTAGTTCGACGGCCATGTGAAGGGGGAACCCGGCCAATCGGATTTGCGCCAGCGACCTCCCTCGCCGCCTTTCCGATACTCCGTATCGCCGATGATGATGCGGTGGCTGTCTTTGCCCCTGATATCCATCTTGTTCGGCGCCTCGAACAGGTACCGGCTAACGACCGTCGGCCCACCGACCGTCCCGCTGAGATCCTGACGCATGCGCGCCGACCCGAGCTCTTCCATTGCCGTGACCGCGCGCTCGAGCTCATCGCGTCCGTCGGGCGTCGGTAGAGGGAGGGTCGCATCGAGCTTTACAGGACCCCGATTGGAGACGATCGAAAGCGACATCGCCCACTCACCGGCGGTATCGATGATCCCGTCCCCCTGGAAGCACCCGGACCCGCACGGCGAGAACGGCAGTTCGATCTCGGAACCGGAATCGCTGTGTGCGCGCACCTCTGCTTCCCGCAACGCGTCGCCCGGCTCGACGCCCAGGACATCGACCCGGAAATCGACCGGTCCCGGCCGCGCCGGTGCGAGCGACAGTCCGACCACGAAGGGCCCGGATCCCTGGGCCACCGACAGGGCATCCCGCCGGACGAACTCGGCGATTGAGCTCGCATCTTCTGGACGCCCGGCGGCCTCGGTCTCCCGCGGCGGATTAGGGAAACCCACGAGCACGGTTGCGAGCGCCACCGCCACCACCGTCGCCCCGGCCTCCGCCCGCAGCGGAAGCGTCAACCGTCTCGTGCTCGGCGTGGGCAGGCGGCGAAGCACGTAGTGGCTCAGGCCGAGCCCGGCGATAACGACGAACGCCACCGCCTTCAACAGAAGCGTCCGCCCATACGACGTCGAGAGGACATCCCCGGGCGCGCTCAGCTCGAGAGCCGCGTTGCCCAAGCCGGTGACGGCGACGGCGGCCGCCGCCACGACCGCGTAGGGGGTGAACGTCGCAAGCGCGGTCCTGAGACGTTCGCTCGACAACATCGAGGCCACGATCGCGAAGCCCCACGTTCCCACCGCGAGCAGATGCACGGAGAACGAGATCGTCGCCACCAGCGGAGCCGGCGATGAGGCCGCGTGGCCCGAGGCGGCCTCCGACACGAGCGCGACCGCCACCAGCAGTCGCTGGGCCCGTGGACGGTTTGGACCCGCGATGCCCCCCACGAGCACCGCGGTGAGAAGGATCGTCCGGCACCGTCCGGATGACCCGCCGAGCAGGACATCGGTGACGTGCGCAACGGACCCGGAAGAGACCAGCGACGAGGAGATGACCGCCGTCGCCGTCCCGGCGAAGGCGAGCCAGGGCAACATGCGCGTCAGCGACTCCGATCTCAGGCGCGGCACCTTGGCACGCGCAGCCACCCCCGACAGCAACGCAGAACCACCCCACAGCGTGAGGCCTACGAGCGCGACGAACCGGCCCACGAGCCCCAGCCCACCCCTCGGAATCGATGGGGCTGGCGCGAACGGACTCCCTGGGCGACGCCGAGGTCCCGATGCCGAAATTGTAGCTGTCGTGAAGGGTGTGGCCGTCGACGGTCGAGACAGTGGTCCACTCGACGGTGTAGACACCGGGGCTCAGAAGCCCCAGGGGCCGTCTCATCGCCTGCGGATCGCCTTCCACGGGGAGTGTCGCTCCCTCGCCGACGTCGCGTCCCGAGGGATCAAGGATCTCGATGGTGCTGAGCCTGCGGTTGAGGGGCTCGTTGAACCGGATCACGACTGCCCCCGGCGCGGGCGACGCTTGCACCAGCTCCGCATGCGCCCAAGCCGGAGATGAAGCGGCGATGACCAAAAGCCGCGGCCGCAAGCGCCGGGAGCAAGGCCCGGCGCAACGACAGGCGCCTAGGAAGTGAGCGCCCTGCGGCGCTCTTCGAACTCTTCATGATCGATCTCGCCGCGCGCGTAGCGCTCCTCGAGGATGTCCAGAGCCCGTGATCGGCTGCCACCTCCTCGGGCACCCGAACGCGCGATCAGCGCGAGCACCGTTCCGGCCAGCGCGATCGCCAGAGCGCCGACGAGGACCCACGGGACCCAGCTCGATCCCATACCCGAGCCGCCCATCATGTCGCCCCTGCCGTCCATCATCGGGGCGCCCGGTCCGAAGTTGCGCGGGCCAACCGGCAACGTGTCGAGATAGGCGATCACATCGGAGATCTCCTCGTCGGACAAACGGCCCTCGAAGGCGGGCATGGGGAGCCGCACGTCCCGGCCGTTGCGAATGGTGACCTCGACGCCGTCGCGCGAAAGCCGCTCGATCGCGCCGCGCAGGGACGGATGCATGCCCATCATCCCGGACGCGTCGGAGCCATGGCACATCGCACAGTTCTGCTCGAAAACCTCTCTTCCGCGCTGCGGACCACCCTGCTCCCGCGCCGCGGCGGAAGGGGCGATCAAGACCGTGAGCGCCATGCTCATCCCGAGAAGTGTCGGGATCGTTCGACGCGAGGGTGGGAGCATTCTTCGCATCACGAGCTCGATTCCGTTCGCGGCAGCCTCTTGAGCAGGGGCTCGATTTCTCCTCTGGTCGCGACGTTGTCCCACCGCGCCAATATGCGCCCGTCGGATCCGAACAAGAACACCCACGGCTCTCGGAGATCATTGTCACGCAGCAGCCACTCCGCGGCCGTCTCGTTGATGACGCCCTTTTCGAAATTGCGCCAGATCTCGACGTGGATGAACTCGGCACGGCCGGAGTAGTCGTGGGCAAGCTCCTCGACCATGTCGGTGATCGGGCCGCAGAAGCGGCTGACGCAGTAGACGGGCGTGGAGAACACGACCAGCGCGGGGCGGCCGCGGCGGATCGCCTGGGCGATCGTAGTTTCGTGCAGCACTGGGTCGGTGATCTTCTTCCCGGCGCGAGCGCGCGAGTCGATGGCCGAGGCCGGCGCGTCCGTGGATTCCGCGGTGAGGTTGTCGCTTGCGATGGCGCGCTCTCCCGGCGCCGGCACGCGATGCTCGGGAAGGACCTGAAAAGCGCCGGTGGCCGAACGCACGCCGCGACCCTCGATATCCGCGGTCACCTCGACCTCCCAGAACCCGGAGCGATCGAACCTGACCCCGGCTGCATACACGCCCCGCCCCCTCGACGCGGGCACGGCAACCGGATGGTCGGGGATGGTTTCGGGATCGGTTCCGGGCACGAGCAGGAAGCTTCCGTCGACGCTGGGTCCCGGGTCAGGTTCCCGGGTTGCGCCTTTCTCGCCGAGATAGGAGAACTCGAGCTTCACGGTTCCAAACGAAACGAACAGCTCGTCGCCGGTAAAGAGGCCCACGGTGAAGCGCGAGGCGTCCCCCGCGGCGAGGTCGTAGCTTGCGACCTCCGCGTGCAGCACTTCGCGCGGATCGGTCGGGGCTGCGGGCGCGTCGGCGTCGCCCGAGCACGATACGGCCAGGATTGTCACAACTGCAAGCAAGGAGGTTCCTCTCAGGGTCTTTCTTGCGCGCGTCTTCATCTCAGTCGTCGCATCCCGGAACCGACACCGACAGCCCGTCCAGCGCGTCCCTGGTTTCGGCAACCAGTCCTCCCAGATCCGATGCGAGCTCGGGTCCTGCCATCCGTTCGAAATCGGCCTCGACAGCCTGCTTGGCCTCGAGCAAGCGCGCCGCACTCGAGCGGTCGATCTCGCCGACTGCCGCCGCGATGTCGTGGAGAGGGTTGTGGGCGCGATCGAAGAAGACCATGCGGGCCTGCCCGAAATCGCGACCGGCTGCCTCTTGCGCCTCGCACAGGGCATCGACGACGCCGCGCAACTCCGTCACGGCCACCCGCTCGCCGCGCATCTCGATCGTCTCCGGGATGTCCCTGGACGACGGCGAGCAAGCTGAGCTCCAAACCATCAGGAGCCCACCGGCGGCAATGAGCACCCGCGTCATCTCCTTCGATGGCTCGCTTGCGACGAAAGAGCGTTTCGGCGTCGTTCGAACTCGTCACGGTCGATCTCGCCACGGGCGTAGCGCTCCTCCAACACCTCCAAGGCCGGACGACCGCCACCTCGCGACGATTGCTGCTCGGGTCCGGACCTGGTCCACAGCCGGCGCGCCACGATCACACCGACGACGAGGAGCGCCACGAGCAGGGTGGGCCACAGCCACATCATCCACATCCCTCCACCGCAACAACTCATCGGTGGTTCACCTCCCCTAACAGGATTTCGTTCATTGTCGACTTCACGCTCAGCGCGATCCCGCCGCGCGTCTCACGAGGATGTCGACCTTGGTGAGGAGCTGGTCCTCGGTGATGGCTCCGAGGACGACGGTTCCCTGTTGCTGTCCCCTCTCGGCTCCCGATTCGGTCCCGACGAAGCGCCACTCGTGATCAACGAAGAACGTCTCCGGGAGCCCGCGCACGCCGAACGCCCGAGTCAGCTCCTGGTCGAGGTCTCTGACCATCGGATAGGTGATGTCGAACTCATCGACGAACGCCTTGGCGTCGCTTTCGGCATCCTTGATGTTGACGCCCAAGAAGATGACCCCTTCCTCCCGGTATTGGCGCCACGTGCGCTCGAGAAGCGGGGCCTCCTCCCGGCACGGCAGGCACCACGACGCCCAGAAGTTGACGACCACGGGATGGCCCTTCAGGTCCTCGCTCGACAAGGTGTCGCCGGACAGGGTCGGCAGATCGAAGTCGGGAGCCGTCTCCCCCACCGTCGCTTGCGATCCGGAGCGCATCAGCGCGAACCACAGGAGGCCGACAAAGAGCAGGGCCGGTGCCAGCACGATCACCACGCGAAACAGACGAGGTCTTCTTCGCGGCGCGCGCTCCAGCTCGTCGATCGGGACCACCTAGATCCCCTCTCGTCCCGAAGACCGATCGGCCGCCCCGGGCGAGGACATCGCCGGATCGATGCTGTCCCTGTGGCCTCGCTCCCGCCTGCCGGTCCACTGCCACAGCGACGCAACGGTGGCGACCGCCACCACCGCCCCCGCCGCCAGCACCAGGGATCGCCCTCCCCCCGAGCCGGCGGTCCGCTGGATCCAGTTCGAAAAGCGCGACACCACGGTCAGCAAC
>JBOGWW010000181.1:0-8178 GCA_050693655.1 Actinomycetota bacterium
GATGAGCTGGCTCGAAGGGGTTCATCCCTCGGCTTACGAGAGGATCCTCACCGCCGACCGGACGAGCGCCGAGCGACTGGGGCACGGCAACGCCCTCGCGCAGGCGTTTCACCACACCATCCTTCCGCTCAGCCCGGTGCGCGATGTGCGCACACAGGTGCGGTGGGGACTTGCCGACTTCGAGTACCGCTTCGGGCGAGCCGCCGAGGGCCTGTGGCTGCCGGAGACCGCCGTGGACGACGACGTTCTGGCCGTGCTCATCGAGGAGCGTCTGAGTTTCACCATCCTGGCGCCGCATCAGGCCCGGCGCTGGAGGGAGCCCGGCGGGGACTGGAACGAGGTCGCCGAGACCGGGATCGACACCACCAGGCCCTACCACTATCTGCATCCCGACGGGTCCGGACGCTCGATTGCCCTCTGCTTCTACGACGGTCCGCGCTCGAGGTCCATCGCCTTCGAGAACGCGACCTCGTCGTCCGAGCGTTTCCTCGACCACCTGTCGATTCCCGACGCCGGCGCTCCGGCCCTGAGCATCGCAACGGACGGCGAGACCTACGGTCACCACCAAAAGTTCGCCGACATCTGCCTCGCCTACGCCTTCAACGTCGAGGCTCCCAGACGAGGAATCGAGTTCATCAACTACCCGGCGATGCTCGAGCGGCACCCCCCGGCCCTCGAGGTCCAGATCGTCCCCGGAGGCACGTCCTGGTCGTGCATCCATGGAGTGGGCCGCTGGATGGAGGATTGCGGCTGCTCGACGGGGGGCGAGGGCGGATGGGCAGAGGGCTGGAACCAGGCCTGGCGCGCCCCCTTGCGACGCGCTCTAACGCTCGTGCACGATGCGGCAGACGAGGTCTTCGAGCGTGAGGGGATCCGCATATTCAGCGATCCCTGGGAGGCGCGCGATCGCTACGTGGACGTCCTGCTCGGAGCGCGCCGGCTCGACGACTTCCTGGCGGCCGAGTGCTCGGTCCCGGTGGGTGACGATGCCAGGGCGCAGGGCGAGCGACTGCTGACGATGCAGGAGATGAGCCTCTCGATGTTCACCAGTTGTGGGTGGTTCTTCAGCGACGTGGGAGGCATCGAAACGATCCAGATCCTGCGCTACGCGGCCCGCGCCCTCGATCTTTTGGCAGAGCTGGGGGCGACCGGAATAGAGGATCAATTCATGGCCGTTCTGGAAGAAGCGAAGTCGAACGACGTGTCCAAGGGGACCGCCGCGGACATCTTCACCACGCGCGCTCGCACCTACCGGGACTGAACTCGGGAACTCCCAGCGGCCCCCATTCTGGGGCAACCAGAAACCGAGGCCGGTCGTCGGCTACTCATGAAGGCGACGATTGCCCTCGTTCCCGCCCTGAACGAAGAGGGGAGGATCGGGCTGACGGTCCGGGGGCTGCGCTCACTCGAGTCGGTAACCGAGGTCGTGGTGGTGGACGATGGCTCGACCGACGCCACCGCCTCGGAGGCGCGCGCGGCGGGAGCCTGTTGCCTGTCCCTTCCTCGCAACGTCGGCAAGGGCGACGCCCTGAACGCGGGAGTCGGGCTCATCCGCCAACGAATCGTCGAGGGGCACGCGGGGGTCCCCGACACGCTCCTGCTGGCGGACGGCGATCTCGCCGCCACCGCCGCCGAGCTTCAGCGGTTGCTCCACGCACTCGAGCGCGAGGGCATCGACATGGCGATCGCCGATCTCCCCGCTCAGTGCGGAGCCGCGGGCTTCGGCATCGCCAGAGGGTTGGCCGCCGCCGGCCTGCGACATTTCACCCGCAAGATCATGAGCGAGCCACTCTCCGGCCAGCGCGCCGTCCGATGGGCTGCGCTTCCCGCCCTGGTTCCGTTCGCCCCCCGCTTCGGGGTCGAGGTAGCCATGACCCTGTCCGCTGCTGCGGTGGGACTCGAGGTCATCGAGGTAGAGGTGGCGCTCACCCACGCCGCAACCGGACGCGACCCGGCGGGCTGGCTCCACCGGGCGAACCAGGCTCGGAACATCGCAACCGAGCTGATCGGGCATGCACAGCGGCGGGCTCGATCGCGGAGGACTCGTTCCCAGGCCATGTAATCTCACCGCCATGGCCGATCGCGAAGAGCTCGAAAAGCAGTCTACGCACGAACTCCACGACCGAGCGATGTCGCACGCGCGCCGTCACCTCGATCTCGGGTTTCTCTGGCACCTCGTGAGGGCCGTGCCCGTCGCCGAAGCCGCGGCCGGACACCGCGGGGAGGCCGAGGCCGACGTGGTGAGCCTCACCTCCCTCATCACCGACGTTCTTCATTCGAACGAGCCGGAGGTCGCGGAGCAATTGCGTCCGCTTTACATCGACTACCTCGCCGAGCACACCTAGCTCCCGGTTTCTTTGTGCCGTGGGGTCCGTTTTACGGGACCTCCCGCGCTCAGAACGGGCGGCTAGGCTTCGGCGATGACTCGGGAGATCAGGCGCGCCCTCGTGGCCACCTTCATCGCGCGCAGCGCGGCCAACGGTGCGCTCCGGATGGTGTATCCCTTCCTGCCCGCGATCGCTCGCGGCCTCGGAGTCAGTCCGGCGGCGCTGTCTTCGCTGATCGCGGTGAGGAACCTCGGCGGTCTCGCCACTCCGGTGGTCGCCAGGCTTTCCGAACGCCGGGGCCGCCGCTGGATGATGCTTGTGGCGATGGGGGCCGTGACCCTCGGTTGCTTTCTGACGGCGGCCTCGAACCTCTTCGTCGTGGCGGGCTTGGGGATCGTCCTGGTTGGCTTCGCTGTACCGGCCTTCGCCATTCCCATGCAGGCCTGGTTCGGTGACAGGGTTCCCTATTCGGAGCGCGGGCGCGTCTTTGGGATCACCGAGCTCACCTGGTCCGTGGGGTTGCTGGCTGTCGTTCCTCTGTCGGGCTTTCTGATTCAGGTCACGAGTTGGAGGGCGCCCTTTGTACTCGTAGGCATCGGTGCGGCGATCGGCACGAGCGTGGTTGCGAGGGGCATCGAGTCCGACAGGCCTCACGAACACGTCGAGCGTTCGCTCAAGCTGACGGGGCCTAGGATTCGCGTTCTTGCCAGCGCGCTGCTCTTCAGCATCGCCGCCGAGATTCCCTTCGTCGTCTACGCACAGTGGCTGGAGTCTTCCTTCGCGCTCTCGGTTGCGGGCATAGGAACCTTCACGATCGTCGTGGTGGTGGCGGAGGTGTTGGGCGAGGGGCTCGTCACCGTGTACTCGGATCGCTGGGGTCTGCGGCGGATGGTCCTGGGCGGACTTTTGGTCTCCGGGGTCGCATATCTAGCGTTCTCACTCACCGGGTCGGCCCTCGCCTTTGCCGGACTCGTCGTCATCGTATGGATCGCATCGTTCGAGGTGACCGTCGTCGCCACGATTCCCTTCGCCAGCGAGATGACGGTCGAAGCGCGCGACCGGCTGCTTTCGCTCTTCGCCGTGATGTTCGCGTGCGGTCGAGCCGTCGGAGCCCTCGTCGCCCAGCCGCTCTTCGCGGTGGGAGACATGGGTCTGGTTGGTTTCGTATCGGCCGGCCTTGTGGGCGCGGCGACGCTGTTATTGCTCGGCGTCAGGGAGCACGCAACACCCCCCGATGCGGCGCTGCACCCCTGAGGACCATTGCTCGCGGATTGTGGCGGCCGAGGTGTGACCCTGCCACGACGTGATTCACGTCCTCAGAGGGATGAACCTCCCGGAGACGTAGCCCCGGAGACGCAGACCGGTCCCCTAGCCGAACGGGAACAGTTTGCGCGCCTTGGCCTTCGCCGCCAGCGACCCGCTCAGCCTCAGTTTGCGCCGGGCCACCGATTGCAGGGGCCGGGTGCGTTCCACGGCGATCTTGGCCCACTCCGAGGTCGTGGTCTCGAAGGTCAGCGCCGCCGGTCCGGCCTCCCCGGGCTTGGCCTCGGCGTGACCGTTCGTGACGACGATGTGCCACGGCTCGGCGTCTGTGAATCGCCATTCGATGGGCCCGTTCAACGAGCGCGCCACGTCGAGGTCGATCGACCTGGTCATGCTGTCGAAAAGGATCTCGAGGGCTTCGGCGGACGGTTGGGGCTCTCTGCGGTCGTCGCCGAGGACGCCCGACTCGATCAGCACCCACAGCCGGCGAGCCCTCTCCTCGTAGGACAACGAACGGTTCTCCCGTGCGAGGAGGGAGACCTCCTCGGGGTCGATGCCGATACGACTCAACTTCGTCTCGAGACTGCGGAGTCCGAAGGCATAGATCTCCTCGAGCGTGAAGCCGAAGGCTTCGGTGTAGTCGCGATCGAAGTTGGGAGGGATGAAGACTCCCACGGTCCAGGGCAGCACGCGATCCCACAACTCGATCGCGGCCGACCGGCATTCGTCAGACGCTCGGACGAGCTCGCCCAAAAAGGCGATCCCGAAGGCGACGTGCCTCGATTCGTCGCGCGACACGTTGTTGATCCCCTCGAAGAATCCCGGCAGGATTCTTCGTTCCCCCAGATAGCGCTGGATGAAGTGCTGTCCTGCGATCGCGAGCATGCCCTCGACCACCACGTGGTACAGAGCAAGGCTCTGCGCCAGGAGGGTCTTGTCCTTGGGCTTGCGCCTCAGCGCGCCGGTGACGCGATCGAGTTCGTCGAATACCTGTCGGAAGCCCCACGTCAAGTACGAATCCACCGCCCGGAGGGTGGAGGCCGTGTCCGCGCCCAAGCCGGCGACCTCCCGGATGAAACGATCGAAGAAGACGTGGTGACGGGCCTCGTCCACGATCTGAGTCGTGAGAAAGATGCTCTCCGGAAAACCGCCGGCCGCATCGAGAACGGGAGTGAGGTCGCGGGCGACGGCCTCCTCCCCCACCAGGAACAGTGAGTAGTTCCACAACAGTGCATCTCGTTGCTTGTCGTCGAGCTTCTCGCGCCAGTCCTGTAGGTCGCGCGTGAAGTCGATCTGCGTTGCGCTCCAGTTGGTGCGCTCCCACTGCCGGTAAAGCTTGTCGTAGGAAATCGACTCCTGCCGGTCATGCAGCTCGCTCACGACGCGACACCCTCTCGGCTGGGGTTGCGCGCTCCTCGAGACGATCGCCCGGCGTAGCGTTCAAATCCGTCCCAGATCAGAGTCACGAGTTCCTCCACGAGTTGGGTGCGCGGCATCTCCCGGTGTTCCAACCACCAGTCGCCGGTCGTCTGCACGGCCCCTACGACCGCGAAGGCGAGCGGCTCGGCAAAAGCGGCCTTGGTTGTGCCCTTCGATTCCTCGTCTTGGTCGTCGCCTCCGAGTTCGAGGCGCGCAATCGCCGCGACCTCCAGCGCCACGGCGCTGACGAACGCGCCGATCGCCTCGTGGACCTCGCGCTGTTCGGTCTGCGCCCGGTGCACGAGGAAGCGGTAGACCTGCGGTTCGCTCTCGAGCCAGGAGAAGTAGGTGTCGATCGTGAGCGCAAGGCGCCTGCGAGGATGGCCGGCGCGCTCGAGCGAATCCTTGATCTCGCTCATCAGCGCATTCGAATAGCGCTCCGCCAGCGCGGTGTAGAGGCCCCCCTTGTCGTCGAAATGGCGGTACAGGATCGGCTTGGTGATCCCGGCCTCGGCGGCGATGACCTCCATGGAGGCCGCCGGTCCCTGCCGCCGGATCACTTTGTCGGCGGCATCCAGAAGCTCCATTCGCCTCCGGGCCCGGCGGGCGTCGACGGGGCGCCGCGGGGAGAGCGAACCCCCTCCCGCATCGGTTGCGCGCATGTTACCGACAGTAACAATTACTTCGGGTAACTGTCAAAATCATCCTCCAGCATTACGGGCCAATCGTCGCCCGGCACGATGCGGAGCCCGAGGACGCGTCGCTATATTTCGTTCATGAAGCAACAGCTTGGGATCCCGGCACGCCTTCGCCGGCTCGATCCCCGCCTGGTTGATGGCCTGCTCGGACTCTTCATCGCGGTGGTATCACTGCCGGCCGTGCTCCCCGTGGTCGAGGACAGCCGCCGCGATCCGGACCTCTGGTCGCTGGGGCTGATCCTGCTCATGACCCTGCCCATCGCCTATCGCCGGATCGTTCCCGACATCGTGATGATCACGACGGGCTTTGCCACCATCTCGTACTACGCGCTCGGCTATCCCGACACCCTCGCCGCCCTCGGCACCCTGATCGCGCTGTACTCCGTGGCCGCGCATGGGAACCGTAAGCTCGCAATTCAGGCGCTCATCGGAACCCTGATCGGCCTGTCCATCAGCGTCGTGGTGGCGGCCCCCGAGGACCTCACGCTGCAGATCCTCATCTCCAACTACATCATCTACGGCACCGCTTGGGTGATCGGCGACAACGTTAGGACCCGGCGGGCGTACACGCAGGAGCTCGAGGCGAGGGCCGCACGACTCGAGAAGCAGCGCGAGACGCAATCTCGAGAGGCCGTGATCGAGGAGCGGCGACGCATCGCGCGCGAAATGCACGATGTCGTTGCCCACAGCGTGAGCGTCATGGTCGTGCAGGCGGGGGCCGCTCGCCGAGTCATCGATGCGAGTCCCGATGATGCGCGCGACGCTTTGTCGTCGATCGAGACCACCGGGCGTCAGGCCCTGACCGAGATGAGGCGGCTGACTGGCGTTCTCCGCAGTGATAAGGAGGCCGACAAGACGCCGCAGCCCGGGCTCGGCTATCTCGAAAAGCTCGTAGAACAGACGCGCGAGGCCGGACTGCCGGTCGACGTGGTGATTGAAGGTCTGCCCTACGAATTGCCCCAAGGTGCGGACCTCTCGGCCTTCAGAATCGTGCAGGAGGCTTTGACCAACTCCTTGAAGCTCGCCGGCCCCTCGCGCGCCATCGTCCTCATCAAGTACTTTCCGAGCAAACTGGAGCTGCGGGTCACCGACGATGGTCGCGGTGCCGCCGAAAGACTGTCGAACGGATCGGTCGCGGGTCACGGGTTGATCGGCATGCGAGAGCGAGTCGCGATGTTCGGCGGCGACCTGAAGTCCGGCCCCCTGCCGGGCGGAGGCTACCAGGTGCAAGCCACGCTTCCTCTTGAGACCCTGGACAAATGATCAGAGTTCTCATCGCGGACGACCAGGCCCTGGTGCGTACCGGTTTCCGCATGATCCTGGATGCCGAGGATGACGTCGAGATCGCGGGTGAGGCCTCGGACGGCCTCGAGGCGATCGCGGCGGCGCAGAGCGAGCGGCCCGACGTGATCCTGATGGACGTCCGCATGCCCAACATGAACGGGATCGAAGCCACACGGCAGATCGTCGAGAAGAACGACGTCGATCGGATTCGCGTGCTCATCCTGACCACATTCGATCTCGACGAGTACGTCTACGACGCGCTGCGTGCCGGAGCGAGCGGGTTCCTGCTCAAGGACGCGCCGCCTGAGGAGCTCGTGCACGCGGTTCGTGTCGTGGCACGAGGAGATGCGCTCATAGCCCCGTCGATCACGAAGCGTCTCATCGAGGAGATCTCACAGCGGCCCGCGCAGCCAGCGACTCCCCCAGAGACGCTTGACTCCCTCACGCAACGTGAGCTCGAGGTTCTGCAGTTGGTGGCTCGGGGGCTTTCCAACCACGAGATCGCCGAGGAGTTGTTCGTCAGCGAGACGACGGTGAAGACCCACGTCGGGCGCGTCCTCATGAAGCTGGGGCTGCGCGACCGCGTCCAGGCGGTGGTCCTCGCCTACGAGTCGGGCGTCGTGCAACCGGGCATCGGATAGTCGTGTTCCTCCTCGAGGGGGACGTGATCGCGACATCTCGGGCGAGTCTTCATCCCCCAGGGGGATGCAAAGATCGCAGCTCCGAAGGACGCTCCGGGGCACTCGATTCATTAGCGTGGCAACAGTGATCGCAAGCATTCACAAGGAGGCATCTGTGCAATCCGTCAAAGAGGACGCTGTTCGTCGCCCCGCAGGGCGCACCGCCTCGCGCGCGGTTGACGTCGTGAAGGTGTATGGGACGGGTAGCACCGCCGTGCGCGCCCTCGACGGCGTCGACATGGAATTCGAGGAGGCAAAGTACACGGCCATCATGGGGCCATCCGGATCCGGCAAGTCGACGCTGCTGCACTGCCTGGCAGGGCTCGACCAGGTAACGTCCGGCAAGATCTACCTCGGAGACGTCGACGTGACCTCGCTCAACGAGAAGCGTCGAACGATGCTGCGCCGCGACAAGATCGGGTTCATCTTTCAGTCCTTCAATCTCGTTCCCAGCCTCACCGCCAAGGAGAACATCACGCTGCCGCAGGACCTCGCGCGGCGTAAGCC
>JBOGWW010000182.1:0-5587 GCA_050693655.1 Actinomycetota bacterium
TTGAGCTCGTCCTTGCGCTTGAGGATGCGCTTGGCGATGGTCTGGACCTCCGCCTCGGTCGATGAGATCGAGGCTCGGACCTCGCCCAGGCGCGCGCTCGCCGCGCGCAGCCGCTCCTGCGCCGAGCCGAGCTCGAACTGAATCTGCCCCAACTCTTCCTCGGCTTCGTCGAGGTCCCGCTGGGTTGACCGTGATGCGGGAGCGGCCGGACCCGTCAACTGGACGAACAGTCCCAGGACGGCGACCAGTGCACACGCATATTTAAGCGACCGAAAACGCATTGAGTTCCCCGCGACGTCCTCTCGATGTGCGTCCCGGTTGGCGAATCCCGCGATTCTCCGCTGAGCCCGAGTTGCTCGGCTCGTGCCGGGGACGAGAGCTTCCGACTAATCGCTGGCCACCCTACCCCGAGCCGGCAGGCTTCAATCGCGGACAATTCGCGACCTTTGGGGTGATCCGAAGCCTAGAGACGCGCCCGCCCGGAGGGCGGGGTTCCGAGCCCTTCGCTCGGCGAGGCGCAGCGGAGCTTCGCCGAAGCCTAGACGAGGGAGGCCCAGGCCCCCATGCTCGCCCGGTACAGCGCCCGCTCCAGGTAGCCGCCGTCGATTCGCAAGGCTCCCGCCCCTCCCGACTCGATCAACCGCTTGAGAAGCGGCAGCAACTGCTCCTCGTATCGGTGCATACACGCCCGGGGATGGATGCCCGGCCAGGAGTAGCACGAGACCGTCGTCCTCCGATGAACCGTGGGCACCCCCTGCGGGATCTCCGCGCTCCAGTTGGGGTCCTCGGGATAGAAGACGTACTGCTCGAGACTTCCCAGGGGGATGCCCTCGATGCCGCGCACCGTCGGGGGTCCGGCGTCGGGCTGGTAGGGATCGACCGAGAGGTCGCAGATGACCGCGTGCTCCGGCAGATCGGCGACCCATTCGTTGAGGATGAGGGGGCGGGAGGCGTCCGAGCGGTAGGTGGCATCGACGAGCAGGTCGCTGACGGCGAGACGCGCCCTCAGGTAGTGCTCGTCCGACGTCAGATTCCGGCCCAGCACCGTCACCTCGACGCCCGGGAACCCGGACATCGTGCGGGCGCGTTCCAGGGATCCGTACTTGGTCGCTGCTTCGACCGCGTGCTTGCCGACCATGCCGGCCCCCATGATCGTGACGCGAATCGGTTCGCGATCGTGGGACTTGAAACCCGAATAGGTGTGCGCGAGCGCCTTGAACGAGGCCTCGAGACCGTTCCAGGCGACCGCCTCCATGTTCTCGACGAGCCTGCGATTGTTGTCGTCGACGATGAGATCGAGAGACACGGCCTCGATCCCCAACTCCTTCAATCTCCGGTAGCGGCGAACGCGCGTGGGGAAATGCAGCATCGAAACGAGCGTCGCTCCGGACCGCATGAGCTCGAAACGGTCGTCTGGGCTCCTGAGCACGAGCACCACGTCCTGAGCGAACGCCTCTGCGCGATCGACGATGCGCACTCTCTCGGATGCATTGAGGTAGTGGCGGTCCGAGTAGCCCATGCGCGCTCCGAGTCCCTTCTCTACACGGATGTCGACGCCCAGATCGGCAACCCGGCGAGCGAGGGATGGAAGGAAGTCGCGCCTCTCCTCCGGCTCTTGACCCATTAGCGGAAGTCCGAGCGTCGGAGCGGAGTCGCCTCCGCGGACGGAGCTCACGCAACCCTCGTTTGCAACCACCGACTGAGTTCGGCGCGCACCAATGCTCGTTCGTAAAGGGAGCTACCGCGCGCGTTCCAGGCATCCGTAGGTTTGTTGAGCATCACGGCGAGGAAGGGTTCGAGTTGCGCGCCATAGATCTCCATGCAGGCGCGCGGCTTGCCGCCGGGCCACGAATCGCAGCACAGCGCTACGCGGCGGTGCACGGTTGCAATACGCGGATCGAGCCGCGCGTAAACAGAGTCGTCCGGATGGAACACGACCCGGTCGAGGCTTCCCTGGGGCATGCCTTCGATGCCCTTGACGATAGGAGGGTCGACCGAGAAATCGTAGGGATCCGCCGAGAGGTCCAGCAGCACCGCGTGCGCCGGCATATCGCCCACCGAGTCATTGGGGACGACGTGCTTCGTCGGGTCGCGTCGCTGAGTCGCGTCCACGAGGAGCTCCGTTGCGGAAAGCAGGGGGCGCATGTAGGACTCGTGGCCGGTGAGATCGTAGTCGACGACCCGTACCTCCACTCCCCTCACTCCCCCGGCGACCATTGCGTCCCTGAGCCGGGGATCGCCGTAGACCGATGCCGCTCGCACCGCATGCGATCCGACCGCACCGGAACCGAGCATCGTCGCCCTTAGGGGAGGCCGCGCAGGATCGTCGAAGCCCGGATGGAGCCGGCCGAGCTCCTTGAAGGCGGTCTGGACGCCGTAGCCGCCGACGGCGGCCAGGTTCTCGACCAGCCTCCGTCCGCCATCGTCCATCAGCCCGTCGATGCTGACCGCCCGGAGGCCCAGTTCGGCAAGCCTTCGCACGCGCTCGGGGCGGGTCGTGTAGTGCATCATCGACAACAGGAGAGTTCCCGGTTTCAGTTGATCGAAGAGGTCCTCGTTCAGACAGCGAATCAGCATGACGCAGTCCTGCTCGAGACAGTCATCGAGGTCGCCGACCACCAGCCTCCTGGACACCGAGGCGTAGGCCGACGCGGGGAGGCCCATGCCCGAGCCGTAACCTCGCTCGACGACGATCCGCGTGGCGCCGGCCGAGTCCAGTGCGGCCACGAAAGAGGGCAAGAAGTCGCGTTCTTCCCCGGCCTCTCTATGCATGCGCGGCAAACCGACCTTCACGCGGTGGCCCTCTTCCTCAGGGTCTTCGTATATGCAGGTTAGGCGAAAGCAAGACCGACCACTCTCGCCGAAGCGGGCGAACGAACAAAGGTAGGGAAGCATGGACATCTTCGTTGTGGGTGCACACGGCAAGGTGGCGCTCCATTTCGAGCGCCTCGCCTCCGGAGCCGGGCACCGCGTGCGCGGCATGGCTCGCAATCCCGACCACGCGGCCGATATCGAATCCACGGGCGCAGAGTTTGTGCTCGCCGACCTCGAGAGCGACGACATCACCGAACTGTTGCCGGCGGCGGACGCGGTCGTATTCGCAGCGGGGGCCGGTCCGGGGAGCGGTCCGGAACGCAAGCGCACCGTCGACCTCGGAGGAGCACTGAAGCTCATCGACGCGGCCGGGGCCAACGGGATCTCCCGGTACCTGATGGTGAGCGCCATGGGTGCGGCCGATGCCTCCGGGTGGTCCGGGTCGATGCAACCCTATTACGAGGCGAAGGCCGGAGCCGACGATGCCCTCGTCGCCAGTGGCCTGGACTACACCATCGTGCGCCCCGGTGGACTCACCGACGAAGTGGGCACGGGGCTGGTCGAAGTCGCGGCCAGGCTGGGTCGCCGCGGCCGGATCCCGCGCGCCGATGTCGCCGCGGTGCTCCTGGCGTCGCTCGACGAGTCGAACACCGTACGCAAGGCCTTCGACCTCCTGCAGGGCGAAACCCCGATCGACCAGGCCCTGCGCGCGCTGTAAGAGCAGGCAGCGAAAGGGCCGCCGAACCAACCCGGCGGCCCTTTCAATTATCTCGACTCGGAGCCGGTAGCTACTTGACCTCCAGGGTGCCCTTCATGTCGCTGGCGTGGGGAACGCAGATGAACTCGTAGCTTCCGGCGCTCGCGTCGAAGGTGATGCGGGCGGTAGAACCACCGGGCACCTGCAGGTCGACATCCAGCTCCTCCACGGTGAAGGTGTGTAGAGCCGAGTCTTTGTTCTCGACGAACACCGACACCTCCCCGCCGTCGGCCTCGATCACCTCGGTGGAGAACTCTACGTTCTGGGCGGTCAGCTGAATGTCGCCGCTCTGGGCCGGGGCCGACTCGTACGTGACCCTGCCGACAACCGCCACCGCCGCCACCACGAGGAGCAGCGCGACGGTCGCACGCCCCGCGAGAGCGGCCCGGACCCCCGTGCTCGTGCTCCGGAGGGCGGCGATCGCCGCCACAAGGTTGCTGATGGCCAGGACCACGAACAGGCCCGTCATCACGAAGTCGACCGTCGACGCCGGCACCGATAGCGACGGCACTATGAAGGGAGCGTTCAACGCCAGGAACAGAAACGATAGGACGGCGGTCATGATCAAACCGGCCCGTCCACCCCTGCGGGTGAGCCACACCGCCACCCCATATAGCAACGCGAAGACGATGAGCGGAGGAATGATCTCGCCGAGCAGCGCGGTGAAGACCAGCAGCGCCACTCCGATGGCCATACCGGTCCAAACCGAGAGGATTCGCCAGTCCATGCCGGCGCCGCCTCGAGGCTCGCCGGTTCCCGCTTGCCTTTCCTGTGTCTTCATTGACGCCTCCTCGTGTGCCGGGGCAACGGGTCTGCTATCTCTTTGCGATGTAATTCAAGGCGGGTAGCGTCCAGAAATCGTTACGGGACGAGATCTGATCGAATCTATGGGCGTGCGTCGAGCCCCCAAACGGGGGGTACGAACGGGGGGACATGCCTAGCGACAAGTACCTGCACATCTACCTCGCGGATCACCACGCGGCTGCGCTTGCGGGCATCGAGCTCGCCCGGCGTTGTGCGAGCAGCAACGAGAACAACGACATCGGGCGATTCCTTAACTCCACCGTCATTCCCGCGATCGAGGAGGACCGCGACACCCTGGGGAGGATCATGAATCTCGTGGACGCACCAGGGAGCCCCTTCAAGAAAGCGATGTTCTGGGCGGGCGAGAAGTTAGGGCGCCTCAAGCTCAACGGAGAGCTCACCTCCTATTCGCCGCTGTCGAGGTTGATAGAGCTCGAGGGCCTTACCTCGGGTGTGTCGGCCAAGCTCTCGCTGTGGCAGCACCTGCGCGAGGTACGCGATCCGCGCCTGGAGCCGATCGACTTCGCCGAGCTCATCGCCCGAGCGGAAGAACAACTCAAGGGCCTCGAGCTCCAGCGCCGCAAGGCCTCCGTGATGGCCTTTCGGCTCGGCGACTAGCTTCTGAAACGACCTGCGGCGAGGTGCAGGGCTGCGTTCGCCAGCAGCCGTGCGCCGAGCGCGCAGTCCTCGTGGGAGGACCTCTCTTGCGGGGAATGCGAGATCCCTTTCTCCGAGCGCACGAAGACCATTCCGCACGCGACCCCCGCCTTCGTCAGCGTCATCGCATCGTGACCCGCCATGCTCGGCATCTCGGGCACTTCTGCGTTCAGGTCCTGAGCCGCCGCCCGCATGGCATCGAGCACCTCGGGGGCCATGGGGGCGGGGTGGAGCCTCTTGGTTTCCTGCAAGCGCAGCTCGCTCCCGTCTCGTTCGGCGGCCTCGCGCGCGGCACCGATGATTCGCCGGTTGGCCTCGTCGATCAAGTTCTCGTCGAGGCTTCTCACATCGAGGGTGGCGCGCGCGTGCCCGGGGACGATATTGGTCGCACCGTCGACGACCACTGCCTCGCCCACGGTGGCCACCAGGCCCTCGGTCCCTTGCATGACCCGACGGGCCTCCAGAGTTGCGGCGGCAACCGGAATCAGAGCGTCCCTCCGGTCCTCGGGCAGAGTCGTTCCGGCGTGATTGGCCTCGCCCATCACCTCGATCCGC
>JBOGWW010000183.1:0-7757 GCA_050693655.1 Actinomycetota bacterium
AGCGGCTTGATGTTGTCGATCGCCTTCTTGAGGATGACGAGCGGCTCTTTGCCGGTCTTGTCTCCGACCTTCTGCAGCGCGTCGTAGACGATCCCTTCGGCAAGCGTGCGCTTGCCGCGCGTGAGGATCCGGTTCTGGATCTGAGTGACGAGCAGCGAGTCGTAGATAGCGTCGGGCAGGAGCTCGCGCTTAGCAGGGGGGCCTTTACGTGGCATCAGGCGCCGCCCTTCTTCGCGCCGTACTTGCTGCGGCTCTGGACCCGGTCGCGCACACCGGCAGTGTCGAGGGCGGCGCGGATGATCTTGTAGCGAACACCTGGGAGGTCTTTCACCCGGCCCCCACGCACGAGCACGATCGAGTGCTCCTGCAGGTTGTGGCCGATTCCGGGGATGTAAGCAGTAACTTCGATTTGAGAGGTGAGGCGGACACGAGCGACCTTGCGCAGCGCGGAGTTCGGCTTCTTGGGAGTGGTCGTATACACGCGGGTACACACGCCCCTGCGTTGCGGCGACCCCTTGAGGGCCGGCGACTTCGATTTCTCTTTCTTGAACTGTCGCCCCTGGCGAACCAGTTGCTGAATCGTCGGCAACGTCTCTCCCTCTCCACTGTCGTTTTGCTGCTGCTCGTCTGCGGACGCACTCCCGCCCGCGCACGCGGACGAAAGCTTCCTGTGACCCGGTCGCCTCATCTCGTGCCCGGCGCCGGGCGCCTCACCTCTATGGACTCGCCCCGTGGACACGCGCCCACGCGGAGGCGAACCGTTTGTTGCCGTCTTGCCGGGAGCTAGAGACCGGCGTCGCAGGGCCAGGCGGGCCCCGCGTCCGGGATGTCCTCCCGCAGACACAGCCGTCCGGCGATGTGCCCCCAACTCCGTTGGTTCCCGGGGCAACCGGGCCTCACGAAGCTCACCGAACTCGGGTTCTCTTACTACCGCGACCCCTCGTCTCCGCCCCGTTTTTGGTGCCGGCTTGGTTCCAACGACTGTTCCGGCCTCGGGCGAGGAGTGCAGGCGCGCGGCGCATCTGAGCGTCAGACGCGACGGGTAAGAATAGGCGCGCGCCCCCAGGCGGTCAAACGGGTGTCCCCATCGCCGCGAGGGGCTCACTGGGCGAGGCGTGGGGGCTCAGCGCGGAGCGATGCGGGTGACGTTTTCGAGCCCGCTCCCGGGGCCGATCCGTAGATAGCCCTGCAGGAGCTCGCTGGCCTGGGGGATGAGGTCCTCGCGCAGGGTGTAGGTCTTGTCCTCGTCCTCTCGCACCCACAAGAGGCCCGCCTGGCGCAGGATCGCGAGGTGATGGAACGCGGTCGACTTGGCGCTGCCCAGGAGGTCGGTCGCCTCCTTGAGGGTCATCGGACCGGACGCCAACCGCCTCAGGAGCTTCAAGCGGTTGGCATCGCCGAGCGCCTTGTAGAGCTTCACCAGCTGGGGAGGTGGCACCGATTCGTCCACTCCCAGGCTGTCGTCGGACACCGGATAAACGTAGACCGAGGTGTCTCGGTGATCGGTGAGCAGAACCCAGGGACGAAGGATGTAGGTGGGCGCCATCACTACGGTACGAATCCAGGGCTCGGCCGCGAACTGGATGCCGTTGGTGGCGAGCTCGATCGTGCGCTCCAGCGAGAGCTCCTGGGACATCTTCAACTTGGCCCTGTAGTCACGCTCCAGAACCGGGAGGGCCTCGTCCTTGTACTGGGCGAAGACCTCTTTGTCCCACCGGCGCAGGGCCACGACCAGCCCCGACTGCACCCTCTCCGGCCCCTGCTCCAGCACGTGCTCCTGGGCAAGGACCATTCCATCCTTGGCCCCCCATCGGTCCCGGGCGCCCTCGACGAACTCGGTCCGGGCCGCCGCGTCTCCCTCCACCGCCCGACGAATGACGCCGGGTGCAGCCACCGGGTGGCGGGTGTGATAGCCGACCAGAGCCAGGAGCAGGTCGATCGGCTCGCTGGCTTCGAGATTCGCGAGAAAGGTGTCCACGTCGTAGTCGGGCCCCGACTCGATCACGTAGCCGAACAGGTTGGCGAGCAGTTTGCCGCAGGACTCGCCCAGCGTACCGGGGCCCCCGAAGAGCGCCTCGATGTCCTCCAGAAGATCGTCGGACGCCTGGTTTCGCAACTCCTCGAGTCGCTCCTTGCCCATGTCGTAGGTGTTGACGTCCTTCGTGAGCCCGAGAAGGTCGCCGAGGGCCAGGATGCTCATCAAGAGCTCGGCCGCCGTGGACTGCACCACCTCCAGGGCTATGGCCTGGGGGCGCTGAGAGAGATTTACAACCCGCATGGAATCACCTTACCCGAATAGGCGTTCTAAACCCATAGAATGCTCGTTCCATATCCGTCGGACTAGAGGTCCCCGCTTGAGGCGTATTAGCCGGATTAGCGCCCTTAAGGGTTGACATCCGTCGAACCGTTCGATAGATTTCGAACATCGAATGTTCGGCGGAAGTAGAACGGCACGAGTCTCGGAAGGGAGGGGTGGACGATGATCCTCATCAGCTCATATGAGATCGCCAAGGAACAACAGCGTGACCAGCGCCGAGAGGCTCGCAGGGAGCGAGCCTCGAAGCGTCACCCCGATGGCGGGACCGACGCCCCCCGCGGAGTGCGCCACCTGGTGGCCGGCACCCTGAGGCGAATGGCCGACACGCTCGAGCCCATCACCTAGGCACCGACAGGGAGCGATCGTCTCGACGAGCGCGCGCAAGAGAGCAGCACTGGATTCGGGCGACCGTGACCGTATCGAAAGATCGTGTCCCCCGCTCGGCAGGCGGTACCCAACCGCCCGGGTCCACACCGAAGGCCCCCGTTTCCCCCCGGGGGCCTTCGTGCATGAAGCGTGTGCTCGTGTAGCGTCGCTGCTGCTAGCCGCCCGGCCTCACCGAGGAGTCCCGTGAACCAAGACGAGTTGCAGTCCTACGCCCGGTTGGTCTTGAGCATCGGCGCCAACCTCCAAGCCGGCCAGGACGTCACGGTCAACGCCATGCTCGAGCACGCTCCGCTCGCCCGTGCGCTCGCCGAGCAGGCCTACGCCATGGGGGCCCACTACGTCGACCTCTGGTACTGGGACCCGCACGCCAAGCGGTCGCGGATCCGGCACGCCGCGGAGGACACCCTGGGGTGGACGCCTCCCTGGCTGGACACTCGCCACGACTACACGGCCGAGCACCGGTCGGCGAACGTCTCCATCGTCGGCGATCCCGAGCCCGACCTGCTGGCGGGTCTCGACCCTGCGCGCGCGGCCCTCGACCGGATGCCATCCCTGGCGTCTCGCTTGGCGGCGAACATGAGTGGTGCGGTCAACTGGACCATCGTCCCCTGGCCCACGGCGGGGTGGGCTACCACCGCGTTCGGGGAGCCCGACGTCGACCGGCTTTGGGATTACGTGCGTTCCTTCCTGCGCCTTGATCAACCAGACCCCGTCGCGGCCTGGAGCGAGCACGTCGAACGCCTCGCCACCAGAGCCGCGCAGCTGAACGCCCACTCCTTCGACGCTCTGCACTACCGGGGGCCGGGTACGGACCTGACCGTGGGGTTGATACCGGATGCCAGATGGTCTGCCGCAGAAATGAAAACGGACTGGGGGGTGACCTTTCGCCCCAACCTGCCGACGGAAGAGGTCTTCACCGCACCCGATCGAAGGCGCGCCGATGGAGTCATCCGTTCGACGCGTCCTCTTGCCACCGGAGGAACCGTGGTGCGCGACCTCGAGGTCACGTTCGGCGGCGGCGTGATCACCGACGTGAAGGCCAGCAGCGGCGCGGATATCGTGCGCGGCCAGCTCGAAGCGGACGAGGGGGCACGCCACCTGGGCGAGCTCGCGCTCGTGGACGGTTCGTCTCCCATCGGTAAGTCGGGCGTGATCTTCTTCGACACGCTGCTGGACGAGAACGCGACCTGTCACATCGCCTACGGAGCGGGCCTACCGACCGCGCTGGAGGACGCCGGAGACCTGACGCCAGAAAGACGGCTCGAGCGCGGTCTGAATCAGAGCAAGGTGCACACCGACTTCATGGTGGGTTCGCCGGAGCTAGAGGTGGACGGGATCACGGGCGATGGCCGGCGCGTTCCGATCCTGCGCGCGGAGGTTTGGCAGCTCGACGGCTAGGCCGCAGGGCGCTACCGGCCTCCTTCGCCCACCAGGTAGGCGTGCACGCTCTGGATCTGCCCGAGTCGGCGCGGATGTCTTCGTAATCCGCGGTGAAGCGATGCTCGAGTGGGCCGCCGACTCGATCCCGTTTGTCCCGGTAACTATTCTGTGGCCGAAAAGACGACCTATCGGAGGGAAGACCGTGGGACTTGGAGACTGGCTCAAGGGCGCGCTAACTCGTCCCGCAGAAGAGGTCACGCTCGCTCTACCGAACGAGGAGCCGGCCACGATCGAAGACGTGATCGCCCGCATGCGGTTGATTCAAGCCCAGCTCCCCTCCAAGGACGGAGTCGCCCAGTTCAACCGGATGGTACCTGACGGTCACCGAGGAGGTGTTGAGGAAGAGCTCCGATCACGGATTCGAAGACCAACAGTTCGTAGAACGCCTCGACGTGGTCTTTGCGAACCTCTATTTCAAGGCGCTTCGAGATCATGCGAGTGATCCCCGGACCTGTGCGCGCTGTTGGATTCCGCTCTTCCAAGCGCGCAGCAGTTCGCGGATCGCACCCATTCAGTTCGCGCTGGCCGGGATGAACGCTCACATCAACCACGACCTGGTGTTGGCGCTCGCCGACACCTGTCGAGAGCTCGAACGCGAACCGGAGCGCGATACTCCTCACTACCGTGACTTCCGCCACATCAACGAGTTGCTCGCGGAGGCACAGGAGAAGATCGAGCCGTGGTTCAAGAGAGGTGTCCTCGGAATCCTCGACCGGTTGCTGGGACGGGCCGACGAGGTGGCCCAGATATGGAGCATCGAACGAGCCCGAGAAAACGCGTGGGTCCAGACCGAGGCGCTGTGGCTGATCCGGGCGCAGGAGTTGCTCACCGAGCGTTTCCTGCTCGCGCTCGATAGGACCGTTGGCTTTGCGGGGCGCGGGCTGCTCCTCGAGCGACCCTTCTAGGGAGGGGCGCGCAGCCGGCTCGGGGGGCCGGTGGACTCTCTGAGCACGAGTTCCATCGGAGTCCCGACGACCTCGTCGATGTCCTCATCCGGAAGTGAGTTCGCCAGCAGCTCTACCGCTCGACGCCCCAGCTGTTCCAGGGGCATCTTCACGGTGGTCAGTGGCGGATCCAGGAACGCCGCAGGGCGGAAGTCGTGCGTAGCCACGATGGAGAGGTCACCGGGAATCTCCACTCCAGCCCGGCGGGCGGCCTGCAAAGCGCCGATGGCCTGGGCGACGTTCGCAGCGAACATCGCGGTGGGTCGCGCGCGAGACCCGAGAAGGCGCTTCATCGCCTTCGCCCCCGCCTCCTCGCCGTGGTCCGCGGCCCTGATCAGGCTCGCGTCCACCTCCACCCGCGCGTCTCGAAGGGCCTTTTCGTACCCCGCCCGGCGTCGAATGGCGCTGTCGGCTTCCGGTGGCCCACCGATGTGCGCAATCCTGCTGTGACCCAGTTCGAGCAGATGGTTCACGGCCAGCAGGGCGGCACGCTCGTCATCCAGGATGATGGACCTGCGAGTGCGGTTGGGGCGCCGGTTCAGCATCAGCCACGGGACTCCGTCCCGTGCGAGCGAGGCCGCGATCTCCTCGGTCTCGCTCGCACCGGCCAGAACCAGTCCGTCGAGCCGCCCTTGCGTCACTAACTCCGCGTAACGACGCGCACCAAATCCATCGTCGCAGGCGCTCGCTGTCAGCAGTACGACCCCAAGGTCTCCAGCCGCCGACTCGGCGCCTTTGATGATCTCGGCATACACGGGGTTGGCGAAGTCGGGGATGAGAAGCCCGAGCACCCCGGTTCTGCCCTGGCGCAGACTCCTTGCTATTGCGTTGGGGCGGTAGTGAAGGTCGGCCACGGCCTGCAACACGCGTGCGCGCGTCGAAGCCCGAATGTTGAGCCGGGAATCGCCCGTTAGAACCCTGGACACGACTGAGCGATCAACGGAGGCGCGCGCCGCAACATCCGCAAGCGTGGGCTTGCGCGGTCTGTCCGAGTGGTTCATCCGTGGCCCTTTCTCCGCTCGGTCTGGCTGCGAACCTAGTCCTACGACAAGAGCAGTAGCAAGCGTCGGCCTCTGGACCGCGCAGAGGCCCCCGACTGATCCGGGGGCCTCTTGATACTTTTGGAATGCGCCCTTACTCGGCGGCGGTGGTGACCTCTTCGTCGAGGCTCTCGGCCTCCGCCTCGGTCTGAGACTCGCCGTCCTCCGAGGAGTCCGGCACCGCTCGCAGACCATCGCCGAACAGCTCGCGTGCCGCGTCCTCTTCCTCGGTACGAGGAGGAAGACCGAACATCTCGCGCGCCTCGGTATCGGAGATGGCGCCTTCGCCGGTCGTCTCGATCGAGACGTTGCGGTAGCGACTCATGCCGGTTCCCGCGGGGATGAGCTTTCCGATGATGACGTTCTCCTTGAGGCCGAGAAGAGGATCGCTCTTGCCGTTGATGGCCGCCTCGGTGAGTACCCGGGTCGTCTCCTGGAACGACGCAGCGGAGAGCCACGACTCGGTCGCAAGCGACGCCTTGGTGATACCCATGAGCTTCGGTCGAGCCGTCGCCGGCTCGCCGCCCTTGGCCACCACGGCCTCGTTGGCCTCGGCGAAGACACGGGCGTCCACGTCCTGGTTGGGCATGAACTCGGTGTCGCCGGGCTCGAGAACGGTGACCTTGCGCAGCATCTGGCGAACGATCAACTCGATGTGCTTGTCGTGGATCGGCACACCCTGGCTCCGGTACACGTTCTGCACCTCGTTGACGAGGTACAGCTGCACCTCGCGCGTTCCGAGGATGTCGAGAACCTCATCGGGGTCCTTGTTCCCCTCGGTCAGCGACTGGCCCGCCTCGACGTGGTCGCCGTTGCGGATGCCCGGATGCAGGCGAGCGAAGCGCGACACCTTGTAGGGAATCGGCTCGCTCCCGTCGTCGGGGACGAGCTCGAGCTGACGCGACTTCTCGTCGTCGTGAATCTCGACTCGGCCCGTTGCGGCCGCGATCTCGGCTTTCCCCTTTGGAGTTCGAGCTTCGAACAGCTCGACCACTCGGGGCAGACCCTGCGTGATGTCCTCGACGTTGGCGACTCCACCGGTGTGGAACGTACGCATCGTGAGCTGGGTTCCGGGCTCACCGATGGACTGCGCCGCGACGATTCCGACGGCTTCACCGAGCTCGACGAGGGCGTTGGTGGCGAGGCTGATGCCGTAGCACTTCTGGCACACGCCGTAGCGCGAGTCACAGGTAAGCACCGAGCGAACGACCGCTTCCTTTGCACCCGAGCTCTCGACTTCTTTGACGTCCTCGGTATTGATCGAGTCACCGGCCGCCTTCACGACGTTGCCTTCGGGATCGACGACGTCTTCGAGCAGGATGCGCGAGATGAGCTTCTGCTTAAGCGCGCTCCGCTCTCGGATGAGGTCGATGCGCAGACCGCGGTCGGTCCCGCAATCCTCTTCGCGCACGATGACCTCCTGGCTCACGTCGACCAGTCGCCGGGTCAGGTAACCCGAGTCGGCCGTACGAAGCGCCGTGTCCGCCAGCCCCTTGCGGGCGCCGTGCGTCGAGATGAAGTACTCGAGCACCGTCAGGCCCTCGCGGAAGTTCGCCTTGATCGGTCGCGGAATGATCTCGCCGCGCGGGTTCGCGACGAGTCCGCGCATTCCCGCCAGCTGCCGGATCT
>JBOGWW010000184.1:0-2602 GCA_050693655.1 Actinomycetota bacterium
CCTTTGGGGAGCCGGGACCGAAGATCGGATGGGATATCGGCGGCCCCGAGGTCACGGGCGACACTCGCTCCTTCGCGCCGCGACGGGACTACTCCGACACTCTCGACCGGTTCATGCGCGAGCGCCTTCCCCACGGATTCGGCCCCTACCTCAAGCAGAAGACCTGCCTGTACACGATGACCCCCGATCGCGACTTCGTGCTGGACCTCATCCCGGGGCACGATCGGGCCGCAGTCGGCCAGGGCGCGGCCCACGGCTTCAAGTTCGCGAGCGCCTTCGGAAGATCGTTGGTAGAACTCGTCTTCGACGGCAGGGCAACGTCCGACGTAAAGGCGTGGAGCATCGAGCGCGCAATCCTGACGATGGAGGACCCGCCGAGGAGCTTGGGAATCTGACTGATCTTGGCGACGGCACTGAACCTGCTCGAAGAGGGCGCTCGCAAGGATGAGCAAGATTGCGTTGGGGGGGCCTGACCCGGAGACAAGAAACGCAGCTCCTGTTTGTCGACTGCCGACGTGGGCACACGCTAAAGGCAGGGCGATCGCACATCCACTTCTAGCGGAGGTGAGCGGCTATGCGAGCAATGGTTATCGAAACCTTCGGTGGTCCCGAGGTCTTTTCCGAGCAGGAGATCGACCGGCCACAGCCCGGCCCGAGGGAATTATTGGTCAGGGTTGTGGCCTCGGGCACCAACCCGGTCGAGGCGAAGCTGCGTGCCGACGGATCGGCGCGCGGCGTGATCCTCCCGGCCGTCCTCGGTGCCGATGCATCGGGCGTGGTTGAAGAGACCGGTCCCGGGTGTAGAGACTTCTCGGCCGGAGACGAGCTCTACTACACGCCCGAGTTGGCGAGCCCCCACCCCGGAACGTACGCGGAGTATCACGTCGTCGACGAGGCGATCGTTGCGCTCAAGCCGCAGGGATTGAGCCACGTCGAGGCGGCGGCCGTCCCGCTGGCAGGGAGAACGGCTTGGCAGGTGTTGATTGACCGGCTGCAGCTCGCTCCGGCCGAGACGGTGCTCATTCATGGAGGAGCGGGGGGCGTAGGCTCATTCGCCGTGCAGATAGCCAAGGCCGCCGGAGCGCGCGTGCTGGCGACGGCATCGGCCGAGAATCAAGATCTCTTAAAGGAACTCGGTACCGACCTCGCAATCGACTACGGGTCCGACGATCCGACCGAGATCGCGCTCGAAGTGACCAATGGCAACGGGGTCGATGCGGTCTTAGACACAGTCGGGGGCGACATCGTTGAGCGAAGCCTGCGCGCCACGCGCACATTTGGAAGGCTCGGCACTATTCTCGGTCCGAAGGGGGACCTGACCGCGCTCTACCAACGCAATCAGACGCTTCACGGCGTGATGATGACTCGTAATCGACCGCAGCTGGTTCACCTCGATCAATTGATCGAGCGAGGTCAGCTCAGGCCGGTCATCGACCAAGTCCTGCCGCTCGAGCAGGTCGGCGATGCTCATGCTCGGCTCGACTCGGGGCACGGGCGCGGAAAGATCGTGCTGAGCGTGGCCGAGGACAAAGGGAGATCACCCGCGTAAACCCCTGCCACCAACCGCGCGCGCCGACCTGACGTCCGCCTCGGAAATGATGCGCCGGCGCCGGATTAAGGCGGCACTCGTGACGGCGTGGCTCGATTTCGGGATGGCGATTCCGGGTACAGATCGGTGATGACGAGTGACGATCTCCAGGGGTACCGCTCCAAGCGGGATTTGCGCCGCTCACCCGAGCCCTCCGGGCGCCCCAGGCGGCGGGCGCGCGGTGACTCGCGCTTCGTCATCCAAAAGCATGCCGCGCGTTCGCTGCACTACGACCTAAGACTGGAAGCGGGTGGCGTGCTGAAGTCCTGGGCGGTACCCAAGGGCCCTTCAACCGACCCGCGCGACAAGCGCCTGGCCCAAGAGGTCGAGGACCATCCGCTTGAGTACGCCGAGTTCGAGGGGGTGATCAAGGAGGGCTACGGGGCCGGCGAGGTGATCGTGTGGGACGCGGGCACCTATCGCAGCCTCACCGACGGGCCGGTTGAGGCGGCGCTCGAGAACGGGCACCTGTCGGTCTGGCTGGAGGGCGAGAAGCTGCGCGGCGGCTGGACGCTGCGGCGGATCCGCGGGGGCGCAAAGCCTCAATGGCTGCTCGTCAAGCGGCGCGACGAGGTGGCCGACGCGCGGCGAAACCCGGTCAGCACCCAGCCCGAATCCGTGCGCACCGGGCGCACCATCGAAGACCTCGCCGGCGCCGGCGAGTGAGCGCCGAGTCCCTGTGCTCTTGCCTTGCTCGACATCGGATGTCGTACCTGAGGCTGACGAAGAGAACGAGATGCTGAACGGGCCACGCGAGCTTGGCGCCCACCAGCCCGACCGCAATTACTACCAGGGTCGGTGAGCCGGTCCGTCAGTCGAGGCAGGGGCAGGCCAGCATCGCACAGGCACAGCCTTCCTTAACGGTGTGCGGGTGGTGAGGCTTGCACAACCCGCATTCGCACCCGCAAAGCCCCGCCGCCTTGGCTTCGTCGCTGACCTCGAGGCGCATGCTCATGCCAGCCGGAACTGGGTCGCCCTCGTAGCGCCAGATGTGTCCGATGGAGTACTGCCAGG
>JBOGWW010000185.1:0-5044 GCA_050693655.1 Actinomycetota bacterium
TCCCAGAGATGGGCCTTGCCTATGTGTGGCGTATAGACGGGCTCGTAGCCGAAGTCGAGATGCATCTGGCGCGCGAGGTCCTCGAGCTCCTTGCGGATGATGGCGCCCTTGGGGTGCCAGACGGCGAGGCCGCTGCCGACCTCCTCGGGCCACGAATACAGTTCGAGGTCGCGTCCCAGCTTCCGGTGGTCACGCTTGTCGGCTTCCTCGAGCCTGTGAAGATGGTCCTCCAGAGCTGGCTTGCTCTCCCAAGCGGTGCCGTAGATGCGCTGGAGCATGGGACGGTTCTCGTCACCGCGCCAGTAAGCGCCCGCGGTGCGTAGCAGCTTGAACGCCTTGATTCGTCCCGTCCCCGGGAGATGCGGACCGCGACAGAGATCCACAAAGGCCGGCTCCTCGGAGCCTCGCTCCGTATTCGAGTAGATCGAGATGACCTCGCCCTCGGCTCCCTGTTGCTCGAGTGCATCCGCTCCCTCGGCGACGCCCTCGATGATCTCGACCTTGTAGGGCTGATCCTTGAACAGCTCGAGGGCCTCGTCGCGCTCCAGTTCTGCTCGCTCGAAGCGCTGGTTCGCTTTCACGATCTTGCGCATCTCGGCCTCTATGGCCTCGACGTCCTCGGCGGTGAAGGGACGCTCTACATCGAAGTCGTAGTAGAAGCCGTCGGTGATCGGGGGGCCGATCGAGTACTTCGCGTCGGGAAACAGGCGGAGCACGGCCTGTGCCAGGACGTGAGCGGTTGAATGGCGCAGAACCTCGCGACCCTCGTCGCTGTCGATCGTGACGACCTCGACGGTCGAGTCGGGTTCGGGGACGTAAGCGAGATCCCGTTGCTTGCCGTCCACGACCAAGATGGCGGGCGCACCGACCGAAGCTTCCTTGGCGAGTGCGAAGCCGTCTTTGGTGCCGTCGGGGGTTGCCTGTACGCTCATCACTCAGATGCTATCCGCCCACTGCACGGCGAACTGACGAGGAGTCAGGCCGGTGACCCGGCGCAGCGTGGAGCGGAGGTGCTTGGCACGTCCGCCGGACTCGTTGTGCGAATCACCGAGCAGCTTGTAGAAGCGAACGAACCTCTTGTAGCCCCAGCGCTCTATGAAGTACGCCACCGCGGTGCGACTCCCCTGATAGTGGAGGAAGAGCTCGTCCGCATCGCCGCGCCGGATCTGCCGGTCCGTCGCAAGTGTTGGTCGCACCGCCCCGGTCGCGACCCGCTGCTCGTAGTAGCGGTCGGCATCGTCACCCTCCGGACGCGCCACCCATTCGGCCAGGCCCTCCTCGACCCACAGTGGGATATGGGGGCCGGACGCGCGCCGGGTCGCAACGTGGGCCATCTCGTGCGTCAACACCAGTTCGATGACATCGGGGGAGCGCTCGGCGAGCGTGGCGCGATCAACGACGATGCGGGCGGGACTGTAGCCGGTTCCCAGGTAACGCGTATAGGCGAAGGCAACGAAATTCGAGATCCCGTAATTGACGTCGATGATCTTGCGAACCTCGCTCCTGGAGGAGGTCACCAGCACCACGACCCGTCCGTTCCATCTTTCTCTCCAGCGTTCCTTGACGCGCCTGCGGGCATTCTCCGCAAGCTGCAGGAACGATCTGCCGACCTCGACGCACCCGGTTCGGTGGCACGGATGCTGAATTACGGTGACGTTCCTTCCGCGCGTCTGCTTCACGGGCCCGAAGTCCCACAGATTCCGTTCGGATCTCGAGCGGCCCTTCAGATCATCGTCCGCCGCGATGAGCCATTCGCCGTCGCGCAGCACGAAGGTGAAGAAGAGACTGCCGACGAAGTCCGCGTCGTCGTAACGCTTGAAGCGGTAACGCTCTTCGATCGAGGGGATGAACACGTCGTCGGCGCGCCGGTAGTGACGAACGTGTTTGCGCCGGGCCCGATCCTTCTCTCCCATCCGCAGGCGAAGCTCGTACGAACCGAGACGGAGCGAGGTCAGCCGGTCGAAGACCTTGGCCTGCTGCTTGCGAAATCTCCTGGCCCCCGGATCGATCGAGGACAGAAAGGCGTCCCTGTCGTCGTCCATCACGGCCTGGGCTCGCAGGCTCAGGATCTCCGAGGCCGCCAGGCGCGGATCCGGAACCTCGTCCGCTTCCGCGGTCTCGGGTGAGGACGACGCCTTGGAGTTCGGGCGTCCGCGAGCCTCGTCCTCCGAATCCGATGCCAGCCAGAGGCCCGCGCCGAGTAGGGCGGCGGCCAGTCCCGCGACCAGCAGGTTCTTCGTCATTCCCCGTCCGCCCATCCCCGGCAGGCCCCCGCTCATGCTGCTACGACGATTGCTCCGCCTTGCTGTAGACGTCGATGAAGCGCAGATAGTTGCCGGCGATCTGCTCGGCTGCAGCGCTCCGATCGAGGCCCTCGTCGAGGTAGTCCTTGAGCGCGTCCCACCAGATGGTGCGGCCGATGGCGAAACCGACGTAGCCCTCGACGCCCGCACCCTGACGCAGCCAGTGATCGACTGCGTCGTCGTTCGCGCCACGGCCCAGCACCACGCACACGACCTTGTCGCGGCCCCCCGAGCGCGTCAGCTCCGCGATGCGCTCGCAGTCCTCGCGCTTGTCGAGCCCTTCGATCTTCCAGATGTCCGGCTGGATTCCCGCGGCGTGAAGCTCCTCGATCGTCCGCACCATGAGGTCGGCACGCAGTTCCTTGTCGTAGCGATCGGCGTCACCCCCCACGGACTCGAGCTGTGCATCCTCTGCCGGCACCAGCAACTCGAATAGAAACGTCCTGTCGTTGTCGTGAAGCCAGTCACAGAGTCTCTTGAGCCTCCCCGCCTGGCGCTCGTTCATCGCGGCGTCGCCGTCCGGGTTGTAGCGGACGAGCACCTTCACGAAGGAGGGATCGAACTCCTCGATGTGCTTTCCGAAGTCATCCCCGTACTGGAAATCGAACTCGTCCTGTCCCGACTTCTCCACCGGCATGGCGAAGAGCAGGCCTTCCTTCTTGGCGTTGCGAGCGATGTCGGCCCCGAATTGCTCGTCGACGAGGAGACCCGCGGCCTCCTTCGGCGCACCCTTGTCGACCGCCCTGTGGAAACCCTCCGCGATCACGCTCTTGGCGTCCGAGATGGTTTCGGTCTCCTCGGCGGTGGGGTCGCCCTTGATTCCGAACATCTTCTTCTGAAAGGAGCCCCTGTGGTCAAAGGCGAGGATGTAGAGATTGCCTTCGTAGCCGAGAGCCATTGAGCCGACCTCCTGAGAGTCGTGGGATTTCAGATCTATCTCGAGGTTACCCGCAGGCCCTGGGCCGCACCGCGAGACTCTTCCGAGCGTGTTTCCATGGGCGCGTGACCGTCGACAACGTAGAGCTCGTCAAGCGCTTTCTCAAGGCCCAAAACCTAGAGCACGTGGGAAGGCTGGACGAGGCCGTGGAGCTCTACGAGTCCGTCGTCCAGGCGCACTTCGACTCGTCCGGTCCCTACGACCGGCTGATCGCGCTCTACGGCCACCAGGCTCGCCACCGGGAGGTCGTGCGCATCGCCGAGACCGCGCTCGAGCACGTAAAGACCTACGAGGACAAGCGCGCGTTCTACGAACGGAGCCGTGTCGAGGCCAAGAAGGCCATCGGCCGCCTTCCCCAGGCAGAACCCCGAAAACGCCGGTGAACGAGCTCGAGGCTCTGCTGCGCGCAGAAATCCGCGAGCACGGGCCAATCACTTTCGCTCGGTACCAGGACGTGGCTCTCTATCACCCCGAACTCGGCTACTACGCACGCGCGCAGCGCACCGGATGGCGTGGCCACTTCCTGACTTCCGCCGAGCTCGACCCCGCCTACGGGGCGATGTGGGCGGTCGGCTTTCGGCGCGTGTGGGAGGCGCTCGGCCGGCCCTCCGATTTCGAAGTGATCGAGGTGGGGCCCGGCGAGGGTGGCTTTGCGAACTCCTTTCTCGGCGTGGTGGAGGGAGAGTTCGGCGAGGCCGTGACCTATCGACTGGTGGAGAGAATGCCCGCGCTCGCCGAGCGCCAGATGAGTCTTCTCAGCACCTACGACAACGCCGCCTGGTCATCGTCGCTGGAAGAGGTGGCACCCGCGGCGAACGGGTGTGTGATCGTCAACGAGGTCCTCGATAATCTGCCGGTCCACCTGCTCGAGTTCAGAGGCGGGGAGTGGTTCGAGCTTTACGTCGGGGAGACCGCCTCCGGGCTGGAGTTGGTACCGGGCCCCCCCTCCGATGCCGGGCGCGCGTTGCCGGTGGGCGGCGCGGACCTCGAACCCGGCGACGGCCGGCGGGTCGAGGTCGGCCTCGCCGCGATCGATTTCGTGCGCGGCTGTGCCGCGGCGGTAGAGAGGGGATCGATCTTTCTTGTCGATTACGGCGTGACCTGGCGGGGACTGGCGGAGCGGCCCTCGGGGACGCTCGTCGCGTACTCGGACGCCGGGGCCGACGACCTGGTTCTCGACCGGCCCGGCGAGAAGGACATCACTTCGCACGCGAACTGGGACGTGATCGCAACCACCCTCAAGGGGGCCGGCTGCGAGGTTGGGGGACCCACGGCCCAGCGGGAGGTGCTCGAGGATCTCGGTCTTGCGCACCTACGAGCTTCGCTCGCCGAGCGCCAGCGCGACCTGACAGAGAGAGGACGCGGCGCGGAGGCACTGCGCGCACTGTCCCGCCGCCAGGCCCTCAGCGTCCTGAGCGACCCACAGGGTCTGGGGGGCCTCGAGGTCGTCATCGGGCGCAAGTGAATCTAGGGCCACGGGCAGGATTTCGCCGAGATCAGCTAACGGCGGCGGCTAAAGCATGTGCCGGTGCCGGCAACGGCGGCGCTCGCGAGGTCGCCGCGCTCGAACGAGCAAGGGGCAAAGCGCGTCCCATCCGGCTTGAACCATGTCGCTACGTCATTGGGACCGAGCCGCACGTCCCATCCGTATTCGTGCACCAGCTTGTGATGAGAGGTGCAGGCAAGCACGAGATTGTCGAGGTCGGTGGGTCCGCCCCTCCCCCAGTGCCAGATGTGATGAGTGTGAAGAAACCAGCGAGCGTCGCAGCCGGGAAAGGTGCAACCTCGATCGCGGCGGCGCAGC
>JBOGWW010000186.1:0-2981 GCA_050693655.1 Actinomycetota bacterium
ACCAAATGGTCGCCGGGCTCATCATGAAACTGGGAGGCGGGTTGATACTGTGGACCGTCATCGCCGTGCTCTTCTTTCGCTGGAATGCCCGCGAGGAAAGAGCGGAGACCGAGACCGTTGACTGGGATGACTTCGAGCGCGAGCTCGAGGTATGGGACATGAGGAAGCAGTGGCCCTCCCAGTGATCAAGCCCGAGAAGAGGCAAGAGCAACAGATGGCCGAGAACACGCGACACGAGACCGGAATGTCGGGGGAGGTTCGCTTCAGGATTCCTCTCGTGGTCGTACTGCCGCTGGTGGCTCTGGTGGTGATCGCGATACTCGCGATTGGGTTCTCCAGAATTCTGCTGTCGCTCGAGCCCGCAGCCGCGACGACACTCGCTCTGATCATGGCGGCAAACATCCTCGGGGCTTGTGCTTTCTACGCACTTCGCCCCGACACCGCCAGGCGGCGATGGCCCGAGCTGGCTGCAGTGGTGCTGTATCCCGTGCTTATCGGTATCGCGGTGGCACAGACCGGTTTCTTGAGCGCGGAGGAAGCGGAGGGGGGCGGCGGTGGAGCTCCCGCACCGCCTGCCGGAGGGAACACCATCGTGGCCGCGAACACCGCCTTCGACATCGACCAGCTAACGGCCGCGGCCGGGGAGGAGTTCACCGGCACCCTCGAGAACCAGGATTCCGTGGTTCACAACATCGCTCTTTACGAGTCTGAGGAAGCCACCTCCGATCCGGCCGCGGCGTTCTTCACCAGCGAGGATGCCGACGGCGGCGAGAGCGTGGAGTTCAGCTTTCCCGCGCCCGGCGAGCCGGGGGACTACCCCTTCCTCTGCGACTATCACCCCACGACCATGACCGGGACTCTCGTAGTGGAGGCAGGCGGGGGTGGCGGAGGCCAAGAGGGCGGCGGCGAGGAGTAGGGCGGCGCGCCCCACGATAGGGCCTGGCATGCTCGTTGAGTGATGCTCTTCGCACACGGCGAGGTCGCGCCCGAGCCGAGCCTCACCACGCTGCTCCGCGCATGGCCGTTCGAACCACTTGTCTGGCTGGGGGTCGTCCTGGCCGGCTGGTGGTACCTGCGTGCCTATGCGCGCGTCCCCGCCTACCCATCGGTACGCCGGCGGCACTGGCTTCTGGGTCTCGGGGCGCTATTCATCGCGCTGGCGGGCCCGGTCGCGGCCTACGAGGGTTCGCTGTTCTGGGTCCATATGGTCCAGCACCTGCTACTGACCATGGCGGCGGCTCCGTTGCTGTTGCTGGGAGCACCCGTGACGCTGGCCTTGCGCGCCGCAGGCCCCCGGGGTCGCCAACGGCTCCTGCGCGTGCTGCACTCGTGGCCCGTTCGAGCGGTAACGCATCCGGTGGTGACCTGGAGCCTGTTCGCGCTCGTGATGTGGGTTACGCATTTCACCTCGCTTTACGACCTCGCGCTGGAGAACGGGCCGGCGCACATCGCGGAGCACGCTCTCTATCTCGCGGCCGCGTGTCTGTTCTGGTGGCCGGTCATCGGTCTCGATCCCGGGGCCGCGCGACTCGGCTGGCCGGGACGCATCGCTTATTTGGTTCTTGCGATGCCACAGCAATCGTTTTTGGGCGTGGCGATCCATCAGGCCGACGAGCCCTTGTATCCGCACTACGAGACGCTGGCGCGCGGCTGGGGCTCCACGCCGCTGGCCGACCAGCAGCTCGCCGGAACGATCATGTGGGTGGCGGGTGACTTCTTGTTCATAGGAGCGCTGGTGCTCGCGGTGCTGGCATGGATGCGCCACGAGCAACGCGCCACGCAACATCTCGACCGCAGGCTGGACGAGGCCGCCCCCTAGGAAACGAGAACGTCCACCGCGATGGCGGCGAAGAGCAAGGCCAGATACAGGATGGAATAGCGGAAGAGTCTCCAGGCGCGCTTCGTGTCCGGGTCGCGAAAGAGCTTGATGGCCAAGGCGATGAAGACGCCGTTCAACGCGACCGCCGCTCCCAGATAGAAGAATCCCATGCGGGCGACCGAGAACAGCGCCAGGCACATGGCGAACAGCAGAAAACTGTAGAGCAGGATGTGCCGGGTCGTTTCCCTGATGCCGTAAACCACCGGCATCATCGGAACCTTGGCCGCGGCGTAGTCGTCGGAGTACTTCATGGCGAGCGCCCAGAAGTGAGGCGGCGTCCAGTAGAAGATGATGCCGAACATCGCCAGGGCCGCGAGATCCACCGTCGAGGTCACCGCGGACCATCCCACGAGTGCCGGAACCGCACCCGCCGCTCCGCCGATCACGATGTTCTGAGGAGTTGAGCGTTTCATCCCGAGCGTGTAAACGAAGACGTAGAACAGCAATGCGCAAGTTGCGAGCAAGGCCGAGAGGGTATTTACCGTGACCGCCAGGAAGGTGAACGCGGCCACACCGAGCAGTATCCCGTAGAGAAGTGCGTTGCGCGGGGGAACCTTGTGCATGGGCAAGGGTCGCTTGCGAGTTCGCCCCATCACTTGGTCGATGTCACGATCGACGTAGCAGTTGATCGCATTGGCGCCGCCCGCAGCGAGGGTTCCGCCGATCAGCGTCCACAGCACGAGCAATGTCGAGGGCCACCCACCCGCCGCAAGGACCATGGCGGGCACGGTCGTGACGAGCAGAAGCTCGATGATGCGCGGTTTGGTGAGAGCGATGTAAGCGAAGATGACGTCCTTCGTGCCGGGTTCGACGAAGGGCCCCGGTATCTCGGGTTCCGGCGGGCGACGCGCACCGGTTGCGAGCTCGACTCCCAGCGATTCAGCGCGACTCAATTAGTTGCCTCCAGCGCGGGGCTCGTTCGAGCCAGTAGTTGACGTTCGCCCACCCGCTCCAGGGAGGGCCTGGTCACGACGGCCAGCGCGATCAGGCTCGACCAGATCAGACCTCCGAAGAAGAGATGCAACGTCACGATCATGGGATTCAGGTCGGTCCACACGTTTGTTGCACCGATCAGAGTTTCGACGACGAAGAAGCCCAAAGC
>JBOGWW010000187.1:0-2984 GCA_050693655.1 Actinomycetota bacterium
GTCTACGAGATGGCGACGGCGCTGGGTCGTGGCTTTGAGGCCGTCGCGCCCCCGCGGATCACCGGTCGCTGGCGCCTGGGTGACGTACGTCACGTGTTCGCCTCGGCGAGGCGCGCGCTGGACCTGCTGGCATGGCGGGCGGAGGTCGACTTCGATAGGGGCATGCGCTCGCTCGCTGTGGACCGGGCGCCGATCTCGTCCTAGGCGTAGCGACCGGATCACCCGACCGGTGGGATGAGGAGCGTTCCGTTTTTCCAAGCCCCTGTGGTTACCAACGAGTCATAGTCGTTGCACGAAGCAGCAAGGGATTGCGAACCGCTGGAGGAGAAAACATGCCCATTGGTCACATCGGAGTGAACGACACCGACCTCGCTGACGCGAAGGAGTACTTTGACGAGCTCATGCCCCTGCTCGCGTTCGAGCCCTTCGTCGTGACGGAGGGTCAGTTCTCCTACCGGCCATCGGGCGGCAAGCCCGGGACCAGCATCTTCTTTTACCCGGCGCTCGAGCCGGGGACGTACTCGCGGCACAAGCCCGGCCTGCAGCACCTGGCTTTCGTCGTGAGGTCCCGGGCTCTGGTTCACGAGGCTCACGGGTGGGCCCAAGCGCGAGGAGACGAGATCATCCACGCGCCGCGGGAGTTCCCCGAGTACCACCCGGGCTACTACGCAACCTTCTGGTACGGACACGAGGGATTCATGCTGGAGGCCGTCTGTCACCGGGACGAGAATTGATCGATGCGTCCTAAGGGGCGGCCGCCCGGCAAACGCTCTGAGCATGCTCTAAATTTGCTTGCCCAGGTAAACTCTGCTGGTGCACGAGCCGCTTCAAGAGTGGGTGACGAGGGCTCCGGCGGGACCACTGCGATCCTTCGTCGACCGGTACGTCGGGTATCGCCTGGCGGGGTTTTCTCCGGGGTTGCACCGCGGGCTGCCATCGCAGCACATGACGTTCATCGTCGCTATCGGTCAGACCATCGATGTCGCCGCGCAGAGCGATCCCGCGCAGAGCCCGCAGAGCTACGGCTGTGTGCTGAGTGGACTCCAGGCGTCGGCGGCGCTGATCGCACATGACGGCAACCAGGAGGGCGTGGCCATCGAGCTGACTCCGTTGGGTAGCCGGACGCTGTTGGGCATGCCCGCCGGCGAGCTTTGGGACCTCTCCTCGGAGTTCGCCGATGTGGTTGGTGGCGCGGGGGCGGAGTTGTGGGAGCGCTTGCAGGTTACCGCCGGTTGGGAGCAGCGGTTCGAGGTGTGCGACGACGTCCTGTCGAGTCTGGTCGGCGGGGACCTGATCGCTCCCGAGTTGCGCTGCTGCTGGGGAACCCTGGTTGCCTCCGGTGGGCGGATCTCGGTGAGCGATCTGGCGGCGGAAACAGGCTACAGCCGCCAGCACTTGGGGCGCCGCTTCCGCAGCGAATTCGGACTAAGCCCCAAACTGGCTGCCCGAGTCATTCGTTTCGAGCGGGCAGGAGGGATGCTCCAGTCGGTTCCCTGGTTCGTGTCGATCGCGCAGGTGGCCGCGGCCTGCGGTTACTACGACCAGGCCCATCTGTACCGGGACTTCACCGAGCTTGCGGGTTGCACCCCGACCGAACTGCTGGGTGAAGATCTTCCCTTTTTCCAAGACGATCTAACGCCGGACGAGTCACAGTTGCTGCATGACTAACGACAAAGAACCCACCGTGTGGCCGATCCTCACCTACCGTGACGCTCGCGCGGCGATCGCGTTCCTGCGCGATGCCTTCGGTTTCGAAGAAACCGCGGTGTACGCCCGCGAGGATGACCCGTCGATCGTCGAGCACGCCGAGATGCGCGGTCCGCTCGGTGGCGGTGTCATGTTCGGCACGGCCGGCAAGGACGACTCTGCATTCGGGCAGCGAGCACCGGGAAACGACTCCGTGTACGTGGTGTGCGACGACCCCGACGGACTCTTCGCGCGTGCCACGAAAGCGGGTGCTGAGGTCGTGCGAGGCCTGGTCGATGAGGACTACGGATCGCGTGGGTTCACGGTGCGCGACCCAGAGGGCAATCTGTGGAGCTTCGGCACCTACGGAGGAGGTAGCGATGGCTGAGCAGGAGCGAGCAGAGCTCCGCCCGTTCAAGATCGAGATTCCCCAGGTGGAGGTGGACGAGCTACACGACCGGCTCGGTCGCACGCGCTGGCCCGACGAACCGGTCGCCGGGGACTGGAGCAGGGGGGTGCCCCTTGACTATCTCCAAGGTCTCGTCCGCCACTGGCACACCTCCTACGACTGGCGCAAGAACCAGGCGTTGCTCAACGAGTTCCCTCAGTTCACGACCGAGATCGACGGCCAGAACATTCACTTCCTGCACGTGCGCTCCCCCGAATCCAACGCTTTGCCGCTCGTCCTCCTTCATAGCTGGCCCGGCTCGATCGTCGAGTTCGTGCGGCTGATCGGTCCGCTCACCGATCCCGGGTCCCACGGCGGCGATCCGGGCGATGCGTTCGATGTGGTCGTCCCGTCGATCCCCGGCTTCGCCTTCTCGAAGCCGGTGCGGGAAACGGGATGGACCACCGGTCGTGCTGCGAGAGCCCTCGTCGAGCTCGTGCACCGCCTCGGCTACGAGCGCTACGGAATCCATGGCGGTGACATCGGCGCGGGCGTTGCCGCCGGCATGAGCCCGGTCGATCCCGAGCGGGTGGCCGGCATGCACATGACCAGCGATCCCCAGAGCGCGGTGTCGTTTGCGATGTTCTCGGGCGATCCAGTCGCCAATCCCGCCCTCACCGAGGCCGAGAAGGAGCGGGTGGAGCGGATGAAGCAGATCTCGAGCGAGGGGCTGGGATATCTCCAGATCCAGTCCACCCGTCCGCAAACCCTCGCCTATGCGCTCACCGACTCGCCGGCGGGACAGCTCGCATGGATCGCCGAGAAGTTCAGGGAATGGACCGAACCCGCGGCCGAGCTGCCCGAGGACGCCGTCGACCTGGATCAGCTGCTCACCAACGTGAGCCTCTAC
>JBOGWW010000188.1:0-2147 GCA_050693655.1 Actinomycetota bacterium
GAGCTGATGATCTCGAACCCCAGAGCGGCCAAGCCCGAGGATTTTCCCGCTGCGATCGACATCGCATCGAGCGGGGCCGTCGAGCTCGAGCCCCTCGTGACCGACGTCTTTCCCCTGAGCCGGGCCCGGGAGGCGATCGCAGCGACCGCCTCGGGGGGTTCGCTCAAGGTCATCCTCGATCACCGGGGAGACGCGGCCGCCACCGCCTGATCGTTGCCCGCCCCCGGCTAGAGGGTATACTATGCACAATATGAGCATCGGAGCGGTCCTCTCTGGGTTCGGCCCGTCGTGGTTCCCCCGTCTGGGGGGAGAGCGACGGATCCAGAAGAAGCGCAATGGGCCCGCCGCAGCGGGGGAGGAGATGGATTGGACACGCGCGGATGATCATCGACGTCCACACCCACTTCATCCCGCCTGAATTCCTGAACGCGTCCGATCACCCAGCCTGGGGTGCCGCCGTCGAAAGACGCGACGGACACCGCTGGGTCGTGCACGACGAGGGCTTCGCGTACCCCCTCGATGCTGGATTTCTGGGCGGCCAGATCAAGCTCGATGACATGGATGCCAGGGGGATCGATTTCTCGATCATGTCCCTGGCCCCCACTCTCTTCTACTACTGGATCGATACCCCCGACGCCGTCTCCTTCGCTCGAATGGCGAACGACTCGCTGGCCGAGACGGTGGCGGGCTCGAATGGCCGGCTTGCCGGGACGGCGTCGCTTCCCATGCAAGACCCGGAGGCTGCCGCCGAGGAGTACCGACGCTGCGTTCAGGACCTCGGCTTCGTCGGAGCCCAAGTCGGGACCACGATCGAGGGCGAGTACGTGGACCGCGACACCTACCTGCCCCTCTGGGAGGCGGTCAACGAGCTCGGCGCGCCGGTGCTCCTTCATCCCTACTACATCGGACCGAAAGTAGGGTACGAGGACTACTACCTCACCAACATCTTTGTGAACCCCTTGGACACCGCTCTCGCCGCCGGACGAATGATCTTCTCCGGTCTGTTCGACCGCTTCGAGAACTTGAAGTTCGTCCTCGTGCACGCGGGAGGCTTCCTGCCCTACCAGATCGGTCGTTTCGATCACGGCTGGAGGGTCCGCCAGGAAACCCGGATCAGCCTCGACCGTCCGCCGAGCGAGTACCTCGACCGCTTCTACTTCGACACCATCACGCACCACGACCGAGCGCTGAAGTGGTTGATCGATCTCGTGGGCAACCAGCGCGTCGTGTTGGGTACCGACCTGCCCTTCGACATGGCCGACGAGGACCCGGTTGGCCGCCTGGACCGCGTCGCGGACTCAAAGGAAACGCGCAGGCTCGTCGGTGGTTCAACCGCCTCGGAACTGTTTAGCCTGAAGGAGTCGACACTGCTTGGCAGACGAGATTGATCCGGGCGCGACTCGCTAAATCACATGGGACGGGACCTGGGCGGATAGAATGCATTGTGCCCGGGCCCTCGGGGTGACGGACGAACCGGGTGCACGATCGATCCGAGAGAACTCGAACGTGAGCGGATAGGAAGAGGATAGAAAAGGTGATCCATGGCAAGCCAACCTGAGGTGCTGAGGCGAAAGACGACCGCGGAAACCGTTTCGGAGCTGATCCGGTCGGAGATTCAGCGGGGAGTGCTGCAGCCCGGCACTCGCCTTCGTCAGAACGATGTTGCGGCTCGATTCGGGGTGAGCACGACTCCCGTAAGAGAGGCTTTCGCGTTGCTGCAGGCCGACGGACTCGTGCGCATCGACCCTCACCGCGGCGCCATCGTGTTCCACCCGACGGCGGAGGATCTCACCGAGTCGTACGAGATCCGTGGCGCCCTCGAGGTGCTCGCCATCACCAAGGCGATGCCGAATCTGACCCCAGAGTTGCTCGGTGACATGCAGGCCGTCATCGACGAGATGCGCCATACCGAGGGCGAGGACCAGTGGGTCGCGCTCAACGACCGCTTCCACCTGACCCTTTACACCGCCTCGGGGATGCCCCGGCTGTGCACCATGATCGCCAGCCTGCGGGACTCGTCGAGCACCTACATCCACATGTTCGTCTCGCACCAGCCCGTGGACCAGCGGGCCGACGATCAGCACCAGGAGATCCTCGATGCGTGCAAGGCCTCGGATGTTCGCCGAGCACAGCGAGCCGTCCGAGCC
>JBOGWW010000189.1:0-17546 GCA_050693655.1 Actinomycetota bacterium
TGGAAGGCGAGGCAATAGGCCTCTCCTGCGAGCTTGCTGGCTCCATACGGCGAGATGGGGAGAGGGGCCATGTCTTCGGTGGCCGGTGGTTGCTGACGACCAAGAGGAGCATTCGATGATGCAAACACAAACCGAGATACGGCGTGGTTTCGGGCGGCCACCAACACGTTCAGCGTGCCGACAACGTTGGTCTCGCAGTCCTTGTATGGATTCTCCACGGATCCGGGCACCCCGGTCTGTGCCGCGAGGTGGACGACGACTTGGTGCCCTTCCACCGCATTATCGACCGCAGCGCGGTCGAGGATGTCGGCGGTGACGAGGTTCACGTCCAGTCCCTTGAGATAATCGGAACGTCCGGTGCTCCAATCATCCAGAACCGTGACCTCATGACCATGGTGCAACAACGCGCGCACCGTGCTCGCTCCGATGAAGCCCGCTCCTCCCGTCACCAGGGCTCGCCGGCGATGCCCGTCGCTATTCCTCATTGAGCCTCGTCAGATCCGGATGGGTCCACTCTGGCAGACATAACCCGGGTACTCGGACGGTCTGGGGACACTGTCTGGCTGCAAACCATCGACTCGGTAGAGCTTCGCAGTGCGTCCGCTGAACACCAGCTGCAGGAAGGGTGCCTGCTCCATGAGGTCCGGGAACCCCCTCGCTCGCCGGAGATCACGCCCCCCCAACCCTTGATAGAGCACAACATAGTCGACACCATGCTCCTCCAGAAAGTCACGTCCCCTCCCAGGATCTCCGTAGAAGGCGTTCGTATCGATGAGGAATCGGTTCACGCGCTGCAGCAGTCCGGGCCTGAAAAACGGTCCCATCCCTTCGTTGACACCGGCTCGACCCGTGAGTACCTGGAAGGCACCGGATGTTCGCCTGTTGGAGAGGACCCGTGCATCACAATGCGTATTGTCTCGAATCCAGTCGTAGATCTCTATGTGACTAAACGCAATCGCAGCAGGCTCTCGTTCTTCTCGAAAATCGGAGAGCAATAGGGTCGCGAGTACCAGGGTGAAGCTAACGAGGATGACCAGGGCGATGCTCGGCCGGAGCCTCGTCGCTTGTATGAGGAGTAGCTCGGCAATCAGCAAGAGGATCAGCCATACGACCAGTTGCGCGTAGTCGAACAAGCGGCGCTGCCCAAAGTTGGCCATCGCCACCGAGTCGTACAGGCGAGAGAAGAGCAGGGCAGCCACCATTATGTTAGCTCCAGTGGCGATCGATGCGAGAGCGACGGGCCGTAGCCGGTCGGGAGACAGAAGGAGGAGCGCAACGGCTACGATCGCCGCGCCGCCGAGCCACAGCCAGCCGTTCTCTACGGGAACGCCGAGGACACGTCCAACGAGACTTCTCGCGATCTCACTGGGTGGTTCGTACCAGTCCCGTGCCTGAATCTTCTCCAGAGGGACCCGGCGACCCGAGGCGAAGCGGAGGGTGGGGTCGAACCGATCCTCGGGACCTGCCACCGGGGCGGGCTGCTTCACACCCGTGAATCCGAGCGTTGCACCCGGCAAGAACCAGATCACCATCATCACGAGTGCTGCAAGAGCTATCCCGGAGGCAACCTGAATCCCTAGCCGGAGGGACAGTCGCGCGCGTATCCGTTGATACACGAGGTACCAGAAGAGGATCCCAATTGAGATCATGGTCGGTACCAAGTGCGTCGCGGCACCGACGCCGAAGAGGAAGCCCACCACAGCAAAGGCGCCCCAGCCGCCGTTCCCACGTATCCGGGCAATGGCCAGGGCCAAGGCCGAGAAGGCGACTGCCCTGCCGAAGGACTCCGCCCGGTAGGGGGCCAGATCGTTGGTGAATTCCCCGGGGAGAATCAGCCGGTTGGCCACCAGCAGGAGGGGAAGGAGCGGTGCGACTCGATTCAATCCGAGTTCGCGGCCGAGCCACCAGAGCACTGGAACCATGAACACCGCGACCAGCCAGAGCGCCCCCGTGAGGTTGATCAGAGGATGCGGCCCTCCGACCAGGTGCATCGCCGCCGTGAAGCAATTGAAGGCCATCTTGCTCGCTGCCGGCTCGATGCTCTCTCCCCACTGAAGCGTCTGGTGCGGAATCTCTCCCCCAGCCGCGATCTCCACTCCGTCGGCCCAGAAGCGCATTCCCGTGGACGAAAGGAGCGATCGCAGGGGCGACAACCCGAAACGCGCCCAGGCAACTGCTCCCATCACAGCCAGCCCCAGGCCATTGACCCACGCTTCGTCTAAGAAATCGCTCTTGAGGACACGGAATCGCTCGAGCGGGGGCGCGCGGCGCCACGCACGAACCGCCGACGCGATTGACACAATTCCCAAGCCGACAACCAGCGTGGTCGTCGAGAGGATCGAGAACAAGGCCAGTACCCAGGTGACGAGACTGACAACCGTATAGCCACCGACGAAGGTCAGCGCGAGCCTTCCCGGGATACCGAGGCTACCGGGACGAAAAATCGCAGCAGTTACGAGGACTCCCGGGATCAGGACTACGAGAGCTTGGATCAGTAAAGGCTGCACGTCACCTCGTATCGATCATCGCGGGTACGACCTCACCTGGTGTCGCTTTCGTGTCCGTGAAGCCAGGGCAACCAGCGAGGGTACCTTACGTAACCGTCTCACCGGCGAGATCGGCTTGCAGGTCGTCGCCGTAGGGATCTAGATCACTACGGAGCAAGCAAGATTGCGGAGCCCCTCGCGTTTAGATCTCTTGGAGACCCTCGGCGCGGAGAGCGATCTGGAAGTCGTGGGCGCTGGTTGCCGCATTCTTGGTGTCGTCGAGCGGGACGAGACCGTCGCGGTAGAGCGCGCGGGGACGGGTCGACGCCTGCGGAGCAACTTCATCTAGGCGAACCTCGCCGCCCGTATCATTCGAGGAATGGCTCGGACAGAACGCGTCGAGACTCAACCCGAGGAAAGCGAACCTTCCGGCAACATCTCAAAGGGATCACGCCTAGCTTCGCTCACGAGAGTGTTAGGCGCACACTGGCCGTTCATGCTGGTTCTGAGCGCGGGAGCGGCACTGCGGATCGTCGCGATGGTTGCCTACCAGCCGATCTTGATGCTGCAGCGCGATACCTATGCCTACTTGTCCCTTGCGTTGGAAATGGACGTCTCGGGATGGAGGCCCTCTCTCTACCCGTTGTTGCTCAAGCCGTTCGCTGAACTGGGGAATTTGCAACTCCTCGCACTTGTTCAGCATCTCTCCGGTCTCGCGGTGGCCGTCATGTTCTATCTGCTCCTGCGCCGTCTGGGGGTCTCGGCCTTCTTGGCGGCGCTCGGTGTGGTTCCGGTACTTCTTGACGGCTATCTGATCAACATCGAGCATTACCTGCTTACCGAGGCCTTCTTCAATCTGTTCGTCGCGGGAGCCTTGATGTTGCTTGTCTATCCGCAGCGTCCCTCCCTCGCGGGCCTGGGAGCAAGCGGGTTGATCATCGGAATGAGCTTGTTGTTGCGCTTCGTTGGAGCGGTGATCATCCTGCCCGCGTTGCTCTACGTGTTACTCAGGCGTCTGGGCGCGGCAGCCGCCCTCGCTCTCATGGTCGGGTTTGGGATCCCTCTCGTCATCTACGGTCTTTTCTACTCCTCGCAGACGGGAGGGTCATTCGGCGTCACCGACAGGAACGGCCTGGTCGTTTACGGACGAGTCCATGAGTTCGCGGACTGCGATGAGGTCGAGCTTCCGGAGGAACTCCGAGGGTATTGCCCCGACGGTCCCATCGATTCCGAGTCCCGCGGGGTACATGCCTCGGATCTTCCAATCCAAGAGGTCGGGCGGGATCCGCACGGCAACGCCAAGCTGCTCCGGTTCTCACGTTTGATGATCCAGGCCAAGCCGGGCGCCTACTTGGGCGCAGTCGCCTCGGATTTCGTGCGCTTTTTCGAGGCCAAGGACCCCGCAGCGCAAGAGCCGGAGGGCAAACGATGGCGTTTTGTTCGGACGCTCGAGGAGGCGGAGCCTCATCCGCAGGTACGAGCCAATGGGGGCGCCCCACCTCCGACTAGTGGGATAGCGACCGAGTTCAAGATCGCAAAGGGTCCCGCGAGCTTCCTACGGTCGTACCAGAACGTCGCCTACCTCTACGGTCCTTTGCTGGCCGCGCTGCTGCTCGTCGGATTGGTGGGCGGTCTCTCGGCCCGATATCGGCCTCCAGAGCGTTGGTCACCCGGCCTCGAAGGTCTGCTCTTCACGCTCGTCTCCCTGTGTCTCTTGGCGGGCCCCACGATGGTGGCGGTCTACCACTTCCGCTACGTCCTGACCGCCCTTCCCCTGGCGGGGGTCGCCGGTGCGATCGGGTTCGAGGTTTTGAGACGAAGGTTCTCGGAGAGGCGCCTCTCCTAGCCCAACCAGATGAGTGGATCGATCTAGTCCCGCTTGCGAAGCCAATTAAATCTCTTGGAGACCCTCGGCGCGGAGAGCGATCTGGAAGTCGTGGGCGCTGGTTGCCGCATTCTTGGCGTCGTCGAGCGTGACGAGACCGTCGCGGTAGAGCGCAAGAAGGGCCTGGTCGAAGGTCTGCATCCCGTAGAAGCCCGACTCCGCAATTATCTCGTGCATCATGTGCGTCTTGTCGGAGTTCAGGATCAGATCCCGGATGCGGCCGTTCATCACCATGATCTCGATCGCGGCCACACGGCCCCCTCCCTTGCGGGGAAGCAGACGCTGGGATACGACGCCGCAGATGGTGCTCGCGAGGGCGACGCGCGCCTGGTTCTGCTGATGTGGCGGGAAGAAGTCGATGACGCGGTTCACCGTCTCGGAGACGTCCGTGGTGTGCATGGTGGCAACGACGAAGTGACCCGTCTCGGCGGCCTGCAGTGCGGCACGCACGGTCTCGGTGTCGCGAATCTCGCCCACGAAGATGACGTCCGGGTCCTGCCGCATCGCCGCACGCAGCGCGGTGGCGAAGTCTCCCGTGTCCATGCCGATCTCTCGCTGCGTCACAACGGACATCTGGTCGTTGTGCAGGATCTCGATCGGGTCCTCGATGGTCAGGATGTGGGCCGGACGCGTTGCGTTGATGTGACTGATGATGGCGCCCGTGGTCGTGGTCTTACCGGATGAGGTGGGCCCGGTGACGAGCAACAGTCCGCGGTGCTCGTTGGCGAGTTGCTCCACGGCCGGCGGGAGCCCGAGCGAATTGAACGAGGGGACCGATGCCAGAACGAGCCGGGCGGCGATGGCGATGCTGCCTCGCTGCCTGTGGACGTTCACCCGGAAGCGGCCGATGCCGGGTTCGGAGTAGGCGAAGTCGACCTCTCCCTTGGCCTTCAGCTCGGCGATGTGATCCTCGTTCATCATCGCCATCGCGGCCTGCTCCGTATCCGGCCCGCTCATGCGGGGGAACTCGGTGCGTCCGAGATGACCGGACGCGCGGACGCTGGGAGGGGAGCCTGCCTTTATGTGTAGGTCGGAAGCGTTGTTCTCGACGACGAATCTCAGAAAATCGTGAATGTTGGGCACGTGGTGTCCATCGGCAACGCCCTGGAGGTCATTGAGGCGCATCCCCTCGGTAATCCACGCAGGTAGCCCGCCGGGGTGGGAAATTGTGGCTCATGAACAAGGAAGCGGATCGACGATTCATGGCCCTGGCGATAGAGCTCTCCTCGCAGGCAGTCGACGACGACGTCGGAGGACCGTTCGGTGCCGTCGTGGTGCGGGCGGGCGAGGTCATCGGGCGCGGGCGGAACCGGGTTCTCGCCGACGGCGATCCGACCGCGCACGCCGAGATACTGGCGATCCAGGACGCCTGTCGGCATCTCGGAGACCATCGCTTGCGGGGTTGTGCCGTCTACACCAGCAGCGAACCCTGTCCCATGTGCATGGCCGCGCTCTACTGGGCGCGCGTCGACGAGGTGTTCTACGCAAATCTACGTAGCGAGGCCGCCGCGATCGGCTTCGACGACGAGTGGCTCTACCGCGAGCTGGCCTCCGAGATGTCAGATCGCTCGCTTCGCATGTCCCGGCTGTCGAGCGACGCGGCCCGCGCGGTCTTCGACCTGTGGTTCGCGCGCGATGACCGCATCCCCTACTGAGTCGAAGGCTCAGAGCCTCAGGTACGTCTCCATCAGCGGCGAAGCTCGGCCCGGGTCATCGGCATCGCTCACCATCAGCAGGTGGATTCGACCGTCGTCGGTGACGCGGGCCGCAAGGCCCTCGAGCTTGAGCTCGTGGTCCACCGGCTCATTGAACGCGATGGCTCCCCGGGGGTCCATGACCCAGCGAGGACCCGACGTAGCCGTCGTCCACTTCCGCCGAAGCGATAAAGGCCATGCGTCCGTCCTCGAGCGGGGAAGCATCGGAGAAACACAGGGGGAGCACCCCTCAGCAGTCCGAGGTCGTAGAACTCGATCGATCGGATCGAATCGGGGGACAGGGGTTCTCCCTGGACAAGACACGAGTGGAACGCCTCGGTCTCGAGATCGATGCGAGCGTTGCGTCCGCTGGGTCCGTTGCCTCGCTGCATGAGGCGAAAGACGTCGCCTACCAGCGCGCTGCCCTCGATGTTGAGGTCTTCGATCTGGGTGCGGAGATGGTCGTAGAGGGGCCCGAGATCCACTCTGTCGAACTCCGGCCCGGGACGACCATCCTCGGCGAGAGTCAGCAGCGTGGCCTTGTCCCTGCCGGGCGCCGAACCCGAACCCAGGCCGATGATGGCTCCGTGCTCGAACTGCTCGAAGGGTTCGATGTGGGCCAAGGATCGCCATCTGCCGCTCGTCGTCGGACAGGACCAGCAGGTAGCGGCCCACCCTCAGCAGGGCGCTCGCCGCCGCGATCGGCAGGCTGCGCTCCCGGCCGACCTCATCGACGACGGACAGGTCTCTGACCTTCTTCAATCCGATCATCCGGCTCCTCTTCTTCGGGCTGCGGCACCTCCTGCCGCTCGAAGAGACTGATGCCCCTTATCCTGAGGGCTATGCGTTACCTCGACTACGCGGCAACCACGCCGGTCCTCCCCGAGGTGACGGACGCCATGGTGGGCGTCCTCCGGGGAGACTTCGGCAATCCCTCGTCCGTGCACGCCTACGGGCGGGTCGCGCGCGAGATCGTCGAGGACGCTCGAGATCGAGTTGCGTCGGCCGTGGGTGCCAGTCCCTCGGAGATCGTTTTCACGGGCGGTGGTACCGAGGCCGACAACCTGGCCATCAAGGGGGCCACTCACAAGCTGCGAGGCAACGGCAACCACGTCGTCACGACGGCCTTCGAGCATCATGCAGTTCTGGACTCGGTCGAGTGGCTCGGCCGCAACGGGTTCGAGATCACGATGCTGCCGGTAAACGAGGATGGTCTCGTCGACCCGGATGAGGTAGCTGCGGCGGTCCGTCCCTCGACTCTGCTGGTCTCGGCTATGGCGGTGAACAACGAAATCGGTACCGCGCAACCTCTCGCCGAGATCGTGAGCGCGGTCAAGGATGCCAACGCGTCGACCCTGGTTCACACCGACGCGGTGCAGATGCTGGGGAACCTGCCGTTGGACGTGCATCAACTCGGGCTCGACTTCGCCGCCTTCTCCGCGCACAAGTTTGGCGGACCGAAGGGGGTCGGTTTCCTGTTTGCTCGCAGTCACACTCCGCTGGAGGCGCTCCTCCACGGCGGCGGTCACGAGGGTGGTCTTCGTTCCGGAACGCTAAACGTCCCCGGTCTGGCGGGGCTCGGCGTCGCGGTGGAGATGGCCTCGAAGGAGGTCGATCACAAGATCGAACGAGTCGGAGCCCTCAGAACCAGGCTGTGGCGAGGAATCGAGGACTCGATAGAGCGGGTTCGGCTCAATGGCCATCCGACGCGGCGCATCCCCGGCACGTTGAACGTGAGCTTCGAGGGCGCCGATGGAGAGACACTCCTGTTGCTGTTCGACGGTCAAGGGATCGCCTGTTCCGCGGGTTCGGCCTGTCAGTCCGGGGCCATCGATCCCTCTCATGTGCTGCTCGCCATCGGGGTCCCGCGCGATGTGGCCAAGGGAAGCGTGCGTTTCTCGCTGGGACGGGACTCCACCGAAGAGGACGTAGACGCGGTCTTGGAGGTGCTGCCGGGCATCGTCGAGCGCGCGCGGCAGGTGGGGTAGTGGGTTCCAACAAGCGTGCGGTTGTAGCCGCGGGGTCCGGGGGGGCAGGCGCTTGGCGCCGAGAGTCCCGGCGGCCAAAGGCCGTGGTGGCAATGTCCGGCGGGGTCGACTCGTCGGTCGCGGCCGCGCTTCTCGTCGAGCAGGGCTACGACGTTACCGGCATCATGCTCAAGCTGTGGCGCGGCGAAGCCGCCAACCTCGACTCGGGGTGTTGCAACGTGGGTGCGGCGGCGGATGCGCGCCGGGTAGCCGATGTCCTCGGGATCCCCTTCTACGTCCTCAACTTCGCGGAGCGTTTCGAGCAAACCGTCGTCGCCGACTTCCACGCCGACTACGCGCGCGGGCGCACTCCCAACCCCTGCGTCCGGTGCAATCAGTGGATCAAGTTCGACGCTCTGCTCGAGCGGGCGCGAGCCTTGGGGGCCGACGTTCTCGCCACCGGGCACTACGCGCGCGTGCGGGCGAACGACGGGCGTTACCGTTTGCTCCGGGGGGTCGACCAGGGCAAGGATCAGAGTTACGTGCTGTGGATGCTCGATCAGGCGAAGCTGGCCCATGCCCTGTTTCCGGTGGGGGAGATGGCCAAGACCGAGACGCGGCGCGTGGCCGCCGAACTGGGACTACGAACCGCCGCCAAGCCGGACTCCCAGGAGATCTGTTTCGTTCGCAACGGCGACCTTCCCTCATATGTCGAGGAGCACATTCCGGCGGCGAACCGGCCGGGTCCGATGGTGACGGCCTCGGGCGAGCAAGTCGGTGAGCACCGGGGGATCGGCCGGTACACGGTGGGGCAGAGGAAGGGCTTGGGCATCTCGCTCGGGACGCCCGTGTTCGTACGGGCGATCGATGCCGAGACCAATACCGTGGTGGTCGGTGAACGAAGTGGGCTCGCATGCGCGGGGTTTGTAGCGGCGGAGACCAACTGGGTGAACCACGCGCCCGCGAACGACCGCACCGTGCTCGTGCAGTACAGGTCCCATGGGGGAGTGCACGTGGCCCGCGTTCGTTCCTCGTCCGCGCGTGAAGTCGAGATCGACTTCGAGCAACCGGTCGACGCGGTGGCGCGCGGTCAGTCGGCCGCGTTCTACGACGCCGATCGTCCGGAGGAACTTCTTGGCGGTGGAGTCATCCGTTCCACGGCCCCCGCAACGGCTTGTGCCTGACCGGTGGCACACAGAGGTCCTGAGATCCGAGTTCGAGCGCGCTTCGGAGAGCTTTGCCGAGCGCACGCGCGGACGCTTTGACGAACTTGGAGTACTCGAGTTCTCGAGGATCGGTGAGCGCGGCAAGGTGCTGGAGGTCGGTGTCGGCACGGGCAATTTCCTTCAGCTCTTCTCGGGCGAAGGACGGCGACTCATAGGGATCGATCTGACCCGAGCGATGCTGCGCAAGGCGCGCGAAGCGGGGCATCGGATGGAGCTCGTCGAGGCCGACGGAGCGCGTCTCCCGGTGAGATCGAGCTCGATCGAACTCGTGACGACCGCCCAGACCATCCACCACATCTGGGAGCCGCTTCCGGTGATCAAAGAGATGCGACGTGTGGCGACGGAGCGGGGCAAGCTGCTGATCGTCGATCAGGTGGCCACCGAGCGCTACGAAGAAGCGACGATGATGAACCGGCTCGACGTGCTGAGGGATCCGAGCCACGCCTCGTCTCGTCCCGCCAGCGCACTCAGAACGCTGCTGCGTGCCGCCGACCTGAGAATCGCCGACGAGCGGATCGTCGAGGGTAGCGAGCGCCTATCGAACTGGATGGCCTCCACGGAGTTCCCGGAGGACCGGATCGACAAGGTCAGGAAGTTCATCGAAGACCACGGTGCTGCGACCGGCATGAATTTCGAGCCGGACGGGAACGATTACACCTTCAAACGGCAACGGATCATGTTGCTGGCGGAGCGAGCCTGATCCGAGTCGCCGGGAAGTGTCCTTGAAAGGATCGCGATGAACATCTTCGATTCGCTGAACGATGAAAACGACCGTCAGGAGCGCTCCGTCTTGACGAATCGTCTCGTCGCAGCGGCGACGGACGCCGTCAACGCGGGTGACCCGGCGGCCTGGGAGCCGATCATCGACATGCTCTACCGGGCAACGATCATTCTGCCGTTCGTCGACGAGGACGAGGATGCCGGCGAGGGAGAGGAGAGCGTGCCGGTCGTCGCCAATGAAGAGGGCGAGCATCTGCTCCCGGTGTTCACGGACGAGAACGAGCTGGACTCGTGGCGACCGGACGGCGGACGTTACACGCTGCTGGAGACATCCGAGGTATTGAAGGTGGCCGTGGAGCAGGGCTTCACGGGACTGGTGGTCAACCCCGCAGGCGAGGCTCCGATCGAACTTGGGGCCGAAAACCTCCAGGACGAGGAAGCCCCCGAGGACTAGGGCCATTCGCCCTCGGAACTCTTTCGACCAAAAACGACACTCAGCGTCGCTAGCGGTCGAAAGTAAGAGCCCCAAACCGAGCTGCTGCAGAATCAAAGCCTCGCGTATCTGTGAGTCAACCACCGCGGGCCGGTAGAGCACATCGTTGTACTCGAACCTGAGCACACGCCAACCCAAAGCCACAAGGAGATTCTGGCGCTCATTGTCCCACCTGATGGCACGAACCCCGGAGTGCCATCTGACGCTGTCGATCTCGATGGCGAGCTTCTCCTTCGGATAAGCGAAGTCGAGATGCACGGTGAGACCGGGTCGGATTTCAACGGGGAATTGGGAGACCGCGCGAGGAAGGCTCTCATTCCGCGCTAGCTCACCCCTGTTGCTGTCATAGGAGCGCTTGATCCGATCGAAGCGCGTGAGACCCATTCGCAAGGCGGAATCCAGCGCAAGTTCGAGGTCCTCCAACGCAAGCGTGCAGGCGATGTCCAACAGAGTTTGATCCGCGCCGGCCGCCCTCACCCCATCGAGCCAAAGCGAGGAGATGCCATCGGTCCTTCGCTGATGAACGATGACCCTCTGCGATCGCAGCCGTCGAGGTGTTGACAACTCGATACGAGTGACGTCGATCCCATCGAGTCCCATCAACCTGGCAGAGGTCGAATGGGAGATGAGTGCACGATGTCCCGCCCACTTGTAGGCGGCAACGACCCGTCGCATGAACGTTGCTGGCGAACCTCTAAGGGCGTAAACACCGGGCAGCATCCGGATCCACTCGCCCGACTCCAACTTCCTGTGAAGGGTTCGTTTGCTCAGTCCCTCGGATAGGGCCTCGCTGCGGGAGACGACTCCGTGATTACGAAGAGCTAGGCTCTGACATCTGCGGGCGGGGGTTTCTGAAACCATAGGAAAGACATCACGCTTCCGCCTGCGGTGCTGTGACGCAGGTCACACTTTCGACGAAAAACGACGCTCAGGGTCGCTGCTGGTCGAAAGATTGGTGCGCGAGGCCGAATGGAGCCAGGGAGAGCGGGCCCTACCACTCGACTAGCTTCCAGATCTCCGGTTGCATGGTTGATTCTCGTGAGCCGATCTCGGCGAAGATCGCGACCGCTCGCTTGAGATGCTCCATCGAGCGCTCCCGGTTGCCCTCTCGGTGCCACATGTCGGCGAGGTTGTTGTGGAGCGCGGCCTCCCGGTGACGATCCTGTTGTTCCGTGCACAGCTTGAGTGCCTCCTCGAGCACCGCGATCGCAACGTCCCGGTCTCCGTTTTCGCCCTGAGCGAGGGCCAGGTTGTTCAGCGCCGCGATGCGGGCACTGGGGTCGCTGAGCTCGGCTGCGAGGTCGGCGCTTTTCTGTAGGTGATCCAGTGCTCCGGCGAGGTCCCTTCGACTCTTTGCCAGAATGCCGAGGATATTGTGCACCTGAGCGAGGGCGTCGAGCTCGGCGGCCTTCTCCGCCAGGGCGAGAGCCTCGCCCGCCAGCTGCCGAGCGGTACCGGGATCACCGGCGCGGTGCGCGGTGAGGCTCAGATCGGCGAGAACGCGCGCCCGCCGAGCGTGATCATCGTCGTCCAGTAGCTCGAGTGCGACCTCGAGGTGACTCTGCGCGGCAGCGAGATCCCCCCTGCGATGGTGGACCGAACCGATCTTGTGCTCGATGCCCACCACATCGTGCTGGTCGCTGAGCGCCGCGGCCGTTTCGTAGCTCGTGAGCGCGTCGTTGTAGTCACCGGCAAGAACGGAGACGTCCGCGATGGCCTCATGAATCCGTGACGGCTCGGGGTGATTGAGGCCGAGCGCGGCGCGGAAGTGGGACACGGCCTCGGCATGCGCAAACAGGGAACGAGCGATGTGACCGGCATCCTCGTAATAACGGGCGGCCGCGGTGGCGTCGCCCGCCGCTTCATAGTGCTGCGCGATGGCGCCCGGCTCGGCCCCGGCTCGCCTGCGGGAGCGCGCCAGCGAGTCGGCAACTCGTTGGTGTAGCAGACGACGCCTGGCGGTGCTTGCGCCGTCGAGCACGATGTTGCGGATCCGCTCGTGACTGAAGTCGAAGGCCGGCGACGGGATTCCCCGGTCGCTCAGCGCCGGCGACGTCCGCCCGGCGACGACCCCCACTTCTCTAACGAGTCCTCCCGAAGCGAGCTCGTCGAGCGCGAGCACCGTTTCGTCCTCCGAACGCCCGCCCGCCTCCCGTACGGTGTCGAAGTCGAAACTGCGACCGATGATGGCGGCCGTGGTGAGCACCTGCAGGGTCGTCTCGTTCAACCGCTCGAGTCGTGACGAGACGAGCTCGCGCACTCCGGTCGGCGGCGACCAGTGCGGCGAATCCGGATCGGCTCCACCCTCGAGCGCCGCAAGATACTCGACGAGGAAGAAAGGCAGGCCCTCGGTCTCCTCGAACAGCCGGTCGCTCAAAGGCGCGTCGTGCTCCCAGACGGCCATAACGAGTTCGGTGACCTCGGCGCGCGTGAGCCGGTCCAGAACCAGGTGGACGGAGTTGCCCGAACGATCCCCGGCCAACAGGTGCCGCGACCGAGCACCGCCCTCCTGCCCATCGGTCCTTACCGTCGCCAGGAGGAGCAGCGGCCGACCCTTGAGCCGGCTGGAGAGATAGAGCAAGGCGTCCATCGACGATTCGTCCGCCCAATGGATGTCGTCTACGAGAAGAACCCCGCAGGGTGAAGAGCCGGCTGCGGCCGCGAGGAAGTTGGCGATGCCCTCGAAGAGGCGCGCCTGGGCGCCGGGGTCGTCGAGTGCGGTCGGCGCCGGAACCTCGAGGCCGAGCGTGAGGAGCTCGGGGAGTAGCCGCGCGCATTCGGTCAACCAGTGGCGAGGAACATCTGATAGCCACGCGCCCTCCCGATCGTGGAGCGCGCTGCGCATGAGTTCGGTGACCGCACCAAACGCCAGGCGAGTTTCCTCCGAATGGCAGCGCGCGCTCGCGGTCGCGGCACCCGAGCGTTGCGCCTGCTTCAAAAACTCCTCGGCAAGCCGGCTCTTACCGATGCCGGCTTCCCCCTCGATGAGGGCAACCCGACCGGAACCGGCAATGGTGTCGAGACTCCGAGCCAGAATCGCCAGCTCGTCGTTCCTCCCCACCAGTGGAACCGGCGATGCTGTGACCACGGCGTCGAGCGCGACGGGAGAGCGGTCGGGACGCACGACCGCCTGCGCCGGCGCGAGCACCTCGTTGTCGGTTATCCGTCGGTACAGCTCGGTGGTCTCCTCGACCGGCGAAACTCCGAGTTCGCGCTCCAACAGGGCAACGCACTCTCGATACTGCTTGAGTGCGCCCGCCCGCTGATCGTTCCATGCGTACAGCAGCATGAGCTTGCGGTGGGCCGGCTCGTGCAGAGGATCCAGAGACAGCCACCGGTGGGCGCGCTCAATCGCCTCGGGGAAGCGCTGCTTCATCGCCAGACATGCGACCGTCCGTTCGAGCGCAGTGGCCATCAGCCTCCTGTGGGACTCGGCCTGGTAGTACTGCCAGTCCTCGAAGTCGACCGAGTCCCTCAGGGAGAAGCCGGCGAGAAAGTCGCCGCGATAGAGGTCGACCGCCTCTTCGAGAAGAGCCAGCGACCGATCGAGGTCACCGGCCTCGAACGGTGCGGTGCTTTCTTCGACCAGTGTCCGAAAGTTGACGGCATCGGTCGCAACCGAATTGGAAGCCAGTCCGACGGTCGCGCGATCGGCGGCGAGGCCCTCGCCGCCCATCGCCTTCTTGAGGGTCGAGAGCGTCCTGCGGAGAGCGCCGCGTGCCTGGTTCGTGTCGTGCTCGGGCCACAGAAGTCCCGCGAGCGAGTCCCGCCGGAAGGCCTGACCCTCGACGGCGAGGTAGGTAACGAGTGCGATGGCCTTGCGGGTGTCGACCTCGACCGCGACCCCGTCGCGCTCGATGCGAGGAGCGCCCAGTAGAAATAGTCGTATAGCGGACAAAACGGCCCCTTGATCGGTGGAACTTCGGCACATATTGGACGCGCGCGAACGAAAATTGCGCAAGTCCCTTTCTCGTAACGCAGCCGGACGTTAGCTGGCGAAGGTAGATGGCGAGAAGCGGACATCACGGGGGAAGCGTGATCGAGAGGACCAATCAACGCGGTGGAGAGCGGTGGCGTGGCTGGTGACCGCGATATTGGTGACCGTCACGCTGCCCGCCATGCTCGAGGGGCGTCTGGCGGAGGGTGACTACGACGTTCCCAACCCGATCGGGATCGCGTCACTCGGCGATACCGAAGAACAGCTCTTCACGATCGTGGGCCCGTTCCTCCTCCTTGCGATCGCCCTCTCTCTTGCCTCATTGATCTTCAGGTACCGAAGAGGGTCCACCCAGGAGCGCCAGCAACTCAAATGGATCGCTCTGGGGATGGGCGCTTTCCTTATCGTGACGATTCTGGAAGACGGGTTCGGATTGCGGATCCCGGTCGTCATCTTTCCGCTGACGATGATGGCCTTGCCTGTTTCGACAGCGATTGCGGTGTTGAGGTATCGGCTCTATGACATCGACCGCATCATCAGCCGGACGCTTGCGTACACCCTGCTGAGCTCGATCCTGGCGGGGAGCTACCTGGTGCTGGTGCTCGCCCTGCAGTCCCTCCAGCCGATTCGAAACGACTCGCCACTCATCGTTGCCGTCTCGACTCTGCTGGTGGTCGCCGTTTTCGGACCCTTACGCTCCCGAGTAAAGCGTTCGGTCGATCGTCGCTTCAACCGCGCGCGCTATGACGCCGAGCGAACCGTTGAGTCGTTCAGCCGGCGGCTGAGAAGCGAAACCGATCTGGAGTCCCTCGGAACCGATCTGCTTTCGACGGTGAGGCAGACCGTTCACCCGAGCCACGTTTCGCTATGGCTCACAACAGAGGGGCGAGGGCCATGAGATCGATGGGGTCCGACCGCGTTTCGTTGAGGTTGAGAGACGAGCAGACGCACCGTGGCTAAGCGTGCCGGCGCGTGGCTTCCGTGGACGTTACTGGGCCTGGCCATGGTGATGGCGGTATCGACTTTCGAGTTGTCCCGACGCAACGGGCCGGGGGCCACTTCCGTTTCGTTGATCCTGGTTCAGCTGCTGTTCGTGGGCCTCGGGGCCCTCGTTGCCTCCCGCCGCCCGGGCAATGCCATGGGCTGGATCTTCGTTGCGATAGGAGTCTTAGATATAGCGGGGCCGCTGGCCGAACAATACGCGACGTATGCGTACGTCACCGAACCCGGCTCGCTCTTCGCACCCTGGGTGGCTCTGTGGTTCAGCGAGTGGTACTGGATAATCTGGCTCTACCTGACGTTCGTCTTCACGGCCTTCCTGTTTCCCTCCGGGCAACTTCCCTCGGCGCGGTGGAGACCGGCTTTCGCTTTGATCTGTGCGGCCGTAGTGGTTTTCGTGGTGATGGCGGGGCTAGAGCGAGAGCTGGCGCTTCCCAACAGCAACTTCAGCATCGAGAATCCGATCGGACTCATTCCTCTTGACGACATCGAGGAAGGGTGGATGGGCGGCCCCCTGGTGCTGGTATCGATCGGGGCCATCCTTACCGCTCTTACCGCGCTGATGGTTCGCTTCGCTCGTTCGAGGGGCGAGGAACGACAGCAACTCAAGTTGTTCACGTTTGCGGGATCGCTGCTGATCGTCGGGTTCATCGTGAACGGCTTCTTGGACGCCGTCGGGGTGGGACGCGTCGAGATAGGCGACCTCGTGCTGTTCTCGTTGGTGCCCCTTGCTGTCCGTGCAACGGGCTGTGGATCGTCGATTCAACCGCTCGAGCTTTGACGCCGAGCGGATAATTGCAGAGTTCGGCAACCACCTTAGATTAGAGCCGAAGTCGAGCTGAATTCTCTCGCCGATGGCCTGCTGGACCGTACATGCCACCATGCAACCCACTCACGTTTCTCTCTGGCTTCGCCCCGCCCAGGATGTTCATGAGAGCGGCCGGGAGCCGAGCGGTGAAGAGTCGCGCTTTCGAGATGTCGAGTCTTTTCGTAACGATTCGCGGACGAAACAGGCGTAAAAGGAGGGGGAGATGAGCGCCAGAGCGGGAGCTTTGAGACGATTTATCGGTCGCAGGCGGACCCAGGTCCAGCCTGCAGCCGCCGCGCCCCTCCCCCGAGAGATGGAAGTGGCCCCCGTCGACATCGCCCCCAACGATCCCATCCTGGCTTATTTCCAGGCCGCCTCCGGTGCGGTCGAACTCGACTCTCTGCACCTCGAGTCCCCGGCCAAGGAGGCGCTCCTCGAGGCGGGCGTGCGCATCGTCGTCCCGCTGGTGACCCAGGGCGAGCTGGTCGGGCTCCTCAACCTCGGCCCCCGCCTGAGCGAGCAGGACTACTCGGCCGACGATCGCAAGCTTCTGGATGCGCTCGCGGGGCAGGCCGCGCCCGCGGTGCGCGTGGCCCAGCTCGTGAGGCAGCAGGAGGGCCAGGCGCGCGAGCGAGAACGGGTGGAACAGGAGCTGCGGGTGGCCCAACTCATCCAGCAGCAGTTCCTTCCTCGGGAGCTGCCCGATCTTCACGGCTGGCACGTGGCCGCCTACTACCGCCCGGCCCGAGAGGTGGGCGGAGACTTCTACGACTTCATAGAGCTGCCCGGAGATCGGATCGGGATCGTGGTCGGCGACGTGACCGACAAGGGCGTGCCGGCCGCCCTCGTGATGGCCACGACGCACAGTCTATTGCGGGCGGAGGCACCCAGACTGATCGATCCGTCGAAGGTGCTCGAACGCGTCAACGATCTCCTCGTCGACGACATGCCGCCCAAGATGTTCGTGACCTGCCTCTATGCCGTGCTCGATCCGGCGGCGGGAACACTGCGCTTTGCGAACGCCGGACACAACCTTCCCTACGTGGGGGGCGACGGTGAAACGTTGGAACTGATGGCCCGCGGTATGCCCCTGGGACTGCTTCCCGACATGTCCTACGAGGAGAAAGCCGCCACGCTGGGACCGGGGAGCAGCTTGTTTCTCCACTACGATGGTCTCGCCGAGGCGCACAAACCGGACGGCGAGATGTTCGGGTTCCCGCGTCTAATGAAGATCGTGGGTCTCGGCGGCGCCGGCGAGGCCCTCATCGACAACTGCCTCAAGGAACTCGACTCGTTCGTCGGCTCTGAGTGGGAGGAAGACGACATTACAC